>CAYSEE010000001.1:0-19157 GCA_964429955.1 uncultured Clostridia bacterium
TTTGATGCGCTGGCCGGCGGGCATCCCGAAAGGCCATCCTCACTGCTTCTTTGAGACCTTCTACTTCTAATATGGAAGAGATGGAGGAAAGCTGAGTTTTAATTTTTTTTCTGGACTCACCCAATAAGATTATTTCCCTTACCTTATCCTTTATTCTTTCCCTTAAAGGTGAAAAATCGGCTCCTTTGTCCCTACCCCCCATAATGAGAATTATTGGCCGTGAGATTGAATCCAGACACCTTCTCACCGCATCTACATTGGTAGCCTTAGAATCATTTACAAATTCTATTCCTTCAATTTCATCTACATACTCAACTCGATGGGGTAATCCCTTAAAATTCTTAAGAGTATGTCTTATCACCTCTTTTTCTGTGCCGTAAAGAGAGGCTATAGCTATAGAGGATAAGATGTTCTCCAGGTTATGTGAACCAGGAAGAAGAACCTCATCGAGATGGATAATCTCCTCTTCATTTTCAAGCCTTCTTACTATCTTTCCTCCTTTAATAAAGGTGCCCCTTTTCACCCTTTCTTTTTGACTGAAGAGGATTACCTTCCCCTTAGTGGTGCTGGCCAAAGGAAAAACCCTGGGGTCATCTTTATTTAAGACGGTGAAATTGTCCCTTCCCTGATTGAGAAAAATACGGCTTTTTATGTGTACATATTTATCAAAGTCTGGATGTCGATCCATATGATCAGGGGTGATGTTAAGGATACAGGATACAAAGGGGTGGAATTCCTTGATGCTTTCCAGTTGAAAACTACTTACCTCTGTTACTATTACCTGAGGATTTTCCTCTATTACCTGTGATAATGGAAGACCCACATTTCCAGCTATTCGAACGCTTTTGTTCACCCCTTTCAGCATCTCACCGGTGAGGGTTGTGGTCGTTGTCTTACCGTTTGTTCCTGTAATGGCAATCAAGGATGTATGTTTGTGTAAAAACCGGAAGGCCAGTTCTAACTCCCCTATTATGGGGATGTTCTCTCGACGGGCCTCCTGGAGCAAGGGAATTTCAAGGGGGATTCCCGGGGAGACGACGATGAGGTCTTTATCCTGGAGTAGCCTCTTAGAGTGAGGCCCCAGGATAACTTCTATTCCCTCCTTAGCCAACCTCCGTTGCTTATCCCGCATTTCCTTGTCTTTGTTCTTTTCCCCTATGATTACCTTTGCCCCTTTATTCTTTAATAGATAAGCTGCGGATAGCCCGCTTATCCCCATTCCCAGAACTAATACCTTTTTATCTTTTACCATCATTTTTTATTATGCAGCTACCATAATCTTGTAGTGGTCAAGCTTGCTTGACCCTTGCCGAGACAAGCTCGAATGCTACATTTTTACCCCTCAGCGCACCAGACTGCTTAAGCCCGCTAAGGCCAAGATAAAACCTACAATCCAAAAGCGAACGACGATTTTCGGCTCCTTCATCCCCTTCAGTTCGTAATGATGATGAAGGGGGCTCATCCTTAGAACTCTCTTTCCTCTGAGCTTAAAGGAGGCGATCTGAAGAAATATTGAGAGAGCCTCTACGACAAAAACTCCCCCAATGATGATGAGCAAAATCTCCTTTTTTATCAGAATGGCTGTGATACCCAGGGCTCCTCCCAACGCCTGTGCGCCTGTGTCTCCCATAAAGACCTCTGCCGGGTAGGCGTTGTACCAGAGAAAGCCTAAAGCTCCCCCTATGATAGCTGCCCAAAAGATGGCCAACTCCTTTCCTCCAGGGATGTAGGTGATGTTAAATCGATGGGAAATGGTGATGTCTCCGGCAAGGTAGGATAAGATTGCATAAGAACAGCCGGCGAATATAATGCATCCCGCAGCCAGTCCATCTAATCCATCGGTGAGATTAACCGCATTGGAAGTTCCCACGATGATGGCCATAATTAAGGGAATGTATACCCATCCTATGCTCAGGTTGACCTTAACGAAGGGGACCTCTACGCGAGCATCAAACTGGGGGTGAAGGTAAAGGTAAAAGGCTATACAAAGGGCTAAAATGGATTGAACGAGTAATTTTTGGTTAACCTTAAGCCCTTGAGAGCTTTTCTTTGAGGTTTTAATTCGGTCATCCCAAAACCCGACCACTCCCAAATAAAGGGTAACCAGAAGAGCTAAGAGAAGCAATTTATTGGAAGGATTTCCAAATACAAGAAGTCCTAAGGTTGAGGAGGCGATGATGAAAATTCCGCCACCGGTAGGAATTCCCTTTTTTGAACGATGCGTGGAGGGACTATCCATACGGAAGTAATCGACCATTCCCATTCCTTTAAGCTTCTTTATACAAGTTTTTCCCATCCATAAACTTACACCAAGGGAAAGTAAAATTGCCCCTCCAAGACGAATAATTGTGGAGGAAGTTATGTAGTAGAACATAGACTTTCCTTTATTTTTTCTGCAACTTTATCCATTCTCATATTTCTTGACCCCTTGATCAGAAGACAGTCCCCTTCCTTAAGATGAGCCAATAATTTATTTACCAATTCATCCATATCGATAAAATGGAAGGCATTCTTCATACCGGCCTTCTTAGCTTCCCTCACCGTATCCTGGGAGGACTTCCCTAAGGCATACAGGAAATGAATGCCTAATTCTGCCACCTCTCTTCCTATTCTTTTATGAAAGAACTTCGCCCTTTCTCCTAACTCCAACATATCCCCCAGGATAGCTATTTTTCGCTTTCCCTCCGTTTTATAAAGGAGTTTTAGAGCTTCCCTCATAGATTCTGGATTAGCATTATAGGAATCGTTGATTAATTTACATCCTTCTATGAATTCCATCTCGCAATGGAGAGGAGGAAGTTTGAAGTTGGCCAGGGCTCTGGCGATCTTCTCCGGGGGGACCTTTAAGAGGAAGGCTATGGTAGAGGCGGCTAAAGCGTTATATACGTTGTGATAACCAGGTATGGGAAGATGGATAGGAATTTTCCTGCTCTCCCAGTTTAAAGTAAACTCTGTTGACTCCCCATAATCCTTGAGGTTTTCAGCCTTAACATCACAGTTTTTTTTAATTCCAAAAGTGATAAGTTGACATTGCGTTCTTCTTTTCAGATGAGGGGTCCACCTATCGTCGGCGTTTAGTATCAAATAGTTATCTTTTCCCTTGTTTAACCAGGAAATGAGCTCTGCCTTGGCTTCCTTGATCTTTTCCAAATTTCCCAGGGGACCTATATGAGAGTGATGAATGTTGGTAATTATTCCAATGTGCGGCTGGATTATCTCGGCTAAGCGCCAGATTTCCCCTACGGAGTTCATTCCCATCTCCAAAATTCCCACCCTATGATGAGAGGAGAGCTTGAGTAAAGAGAGGGGGACTCCAATCTGGTTATTAAAATTTCCCTCCGATTTCAAAGTGGGATACTGGAGAGAGATGATTTTAAAGGCCATCTCCTTGACCGTGGTTTTGCCGTTACTTCCCGTTATCCCTATCAGAGTCAGAGATAACCTCTCTCGATGAAATTTAGCTATTTCCTGTAGGGCTAAGAGAGTATCGTTAACCTGCAGGAGAAAGAACTCAGGGGAAGGGGTAGCTACAGGTGTAGATATAATAGCTCCACAAGCTCCTTTTTTCCATGCCTCCCTTACGAAGTTATGACCGTCGAAGCGGTTGCCTACAAGGGCTATGAAAAGCTCACCTTTTTTTAGCCGACGGGTATCGGTTGAGATCTTTCGAGGAGAGATGAGGAAGGTGTTCTTCCCTCCATTCACCAATTTTCCCCGTGTAACCCTGATTATCTCCTCTAAGGTAATATTTTCTTGAAGCATTTATCCTTGAGCATATTTTACCATATTATCCTTCGTTTAGCAACTCCCGTATCACCTTTCTATCGTCAAATTCCTCCACTCTATCCTTGAAGATTTGCACTCTTTCGTGCCCCTTCCCGGCAACGAGGAGCGTATCCCCTCTCCCCATCATCTCCAGAGCTTTTCTTATGGCTTTTCTTCTATCCACTATGCTTAGATATTCCTTTCCCTTTTCTCCTCCTTCCTCCCTTATTCCCCTCTCAATTTGAGAGATGATCTCCTCAGGGTCCTCACTACGAGGGTTGTCTGAGGTGATTATAGAATAATCCGCCAATTTAAGGGCTATCTTGCCCATTAAGGGACGTTTTTTTGCATCCCTATCTCCTCCACAGCCAAATACCACTATTAGCTTCCCCTTGGCAACCTCTCGTAGAGTCTTGAGCGTCTTCTCCAGCCCATCGGGAGTATGAGCGTAATCTACGAATATCCTGTATCCCCTTTTATTCTCAATCACTTCAAGTCTGCCCGGAATTTTATCTACCCTCTCAAGCCCCTTTTTGATCGCAGGAAAGTCAATTTTTTCCTCAATGGCCACCGATATAGCTGCCAGGGCATTATAGACATTATGAATGCCCAGAAGGGCTAAATTTATCTCTCTCTCCTTCCCTTTCCCTGCACTCACCAGGAAGGAGGTCCCCCCAGGTCCCATCTTTAATATCTTTCCTTGAACATCAGAATTTTTTCTAATCCCGTAGGTGAGAACCTTTACCGAAGTATTTTTTATTATGTAATCCGCTGCTGGGTCATCTATGTTGATGGTCGCCACCTTATTTGCCCCTTTTTTAGCTTCCTTTCCCAATTGTCTAAAGAGAGAGGTTTTAGCTTCTAAGTAGTTATGTAAGGTGCGATGAAAGTCGAGATGTTCCGGAGAAAGGTTGGTGAATACAGCCTGGTCAAACTCCACTCCCTCTGTTCTATGGAGAACCAGTGAATGAGAGGAAACCTCCATAACTACGTAATCAAGTCCCCGGTCTACCATTATCCTTAACATCCTTTGTAAGTCCTGTGATTCAGGGGTGGTAACGGAAGAGGGATGGGGCCCGCTTCCCAGATTATAATCAATGGTAGATAGTTTACCCACTGTGAAGCCTGAGGTTTTAAAAATAGATTCAAGTAAGTAGGTGAGAGTGGTTTTGCCGTTGGTTCCGGTTATTCCAATCACCCTTATTTTTTGGGAGGGGAATCCATAGAAATGGGCGCTTATCCTGGCCAGAGCCAGACGTGAGGAAGAAACTTTAATTATCGGTGTTTTGGGACCGGGCAGGCGTGTCTCTATTTCCCTCTCTAAGACTATTGCCTTAGCTCCCCTTTTTATAGCCTCTGGAATAAACTGATGACCATCCTTTTTAAATCCACGAATAGCCACAAATAAATAACCTTCCTTTACCTTTCGAGAGTCATAGGTTAGTCCCTCTATATCTACGTCAGGATTGCCTATTATCTTTTCTATCTTTACTTCGCTAATAAGTTCTTTAAGCTTCATAGCATACTCTTTTAATCTTTACTTACTGAGAAAAGCATGAGAAACTATCCTCTAAAAGATTGCTAAATCTGGGCTAACTTTCCTCAGGAGGAACGTTTAGATAGGGCATAATTCTCTTCATTATTCTGGCAAAAAGAGGTGCTGCTACCTCCCCTCCCCAATAGACTCCCGTAGGCTCCTTAACTATTACTATTCCAGCAATTCGTGGAGAGCCTACGGGAGCGAAACCCATAAAGGAGGCAATATACCTATCTTGAAGATATCCCCTTCTATCAAGTGCGGGAATCTGTGCCGTTCCAGTTTTTCCTCCTATCGAATAATCCCTTAACTTTGCCTTTGTTCCCGTTCCATGGTTCACTACTTCTCCTAAAACTTTTTTTAGCTTCTCTGAGATGGAGGGAGAGATAACCTCCCTTATCACTTGAGGTTTATTTTCCTTGATTATCTTTCCCTCTGGGCTGCACACATATTTGACCACATAAGGCTTTAATAGTTTTCCTCCATTTATGAGAGCGCACAGGAAGTTGACCATCTGGAGCGGGGTAACAGCTACGGCTTGACCAATGCAGATACTGGGAAAGTCGGTAAGAGACCAGGAGGAGGGCGGTCTTATAATCCCCCTTTCCTCCCCTGGAAGATCTACCCCTGTTTTCTTCCCAAACCCGAAAAGGCAAATGTATTTATAAAGAGTCTCCTTGGGCATTCTGCTCGCTGCTTTGATTATTCCCACATCGGAGGAGTTCTGGATGATTTGGGCAAATGTCAAATCCCGGTTAAATTCCTTCCAATCGTGAATTATATGATCAGCCACCCGGATGTATCCCTCACAATAGATGGTGTCCTCTAAGCTGATTAGTTTTTCCTTCAAAAGAGCGCCGGCCGTAATAAGCTTAAAGGTTGATCCTGGTTCATAAATGGATTGCACTACTCTGTTTCTTCTGGCAAAGACCGGATAATCGAAATAGTGGTTGGGATCGTAATCGGGCTTATTGGCTAAAGCGAGGATCTCCCCTGTCCAGGGATCCATAAAAAGAGCCTCGATGGATTTAGCCTTTGTCTCTAAAAGAGCATCGGATATTTCCTGTTCCACGATGGACTGGATAATGGCATCTATGGTCAGAATTACGTCCTTACCCGGAATTAGAGGTTGAAGTATTCTCTTGGTAAAGGGTATCTCGTAGCCTAAGGCATCTTCCTTTACCCAAAAATATCCCCCCTGTCCCTTGAGTTCTTTATCATAAGAGAATTCTGTCCCCGCCAATCCCTGATTATCTACCCCTACAAAGCCCAGGATATGAGAGGCAAGTTCTTTTTGAGGATAAAATCTCTTACTTTCCTCTACGAAGCCTATCCCGGGAAGATGAAGTTCTTCAATTTTCTCCCTTTGAGCAGAGGAAAGTTTTCTTTTAAGCCAGAGAAAAACTTTTTTCTCCTTTAATTTCTTATTGATAGTAGAGCTTTCCATTTCCAACAGGGGTGAAAGCTCGTGAGCTACTTTTTCCGGCTGAGAAATTTTTTTAGGACGAGCGTAGAGGGAATAGGAGGAAACGTTGATGGCCAATTTCTCCAAATTCCGATCATAAATTGTCCCCCTTTTCGGTAAGGTTTTAATTACCCTTACCTGTTCTTTCCTTGCCTGCTCAGCAAGTTCAGAATGATGAATAATTTGTAAGTGATAGAGGCGAGCCTCAATGACTCCCAGGCCAGCAAGTATAAGAACGATGGGTAATCGCACGCGAATTTTTCCTGTTCTGGTCAATTTACTTTCCCCTTTTCAGAGCGTTTCTTTCCTTTATTAATTTTACCCGATATGGCTCAGATAAATTAAGTTTACTTCGAGCATATCTTTCCAGCATTCCTAAGGATAGGGAAGAGGAAACTCTTTTCTTCAGGAGGTTGTTTTCCTTTTCCATTTTCCTTATCTCGCTTTGAAGCCTTTGTATAGCATAGCTGTCCTTGAACAACTCTATATTTTGGTATATCTCTATCCCCATTATGCCAAAGATAAAAATCAAGATCAGTATAAACCACCTCATTTATATCCTCTCAGCTGCCCTTAGTTTTGCTGAACGAGCCCGTGGATTTGTCTTTATCTCCTGAAAGGAGGGCTTGATCACCTTTTTAGTTAAAATGCATATCTCTTTTCCCTTCCTCCTCTTAAATTCTTCTTTTACTATGCGGTCCTCTAAGGAATGGTAGCTAATTACACAGATTCTTCCTCCTCTTTGCAAGAGATTGAAAGATGCCTCTAAGCCGCTCCTTAGATTTTCTAACTCCGCGTTAACCTTGATACGTAAAGCCTGAAAAATCTTGGTGGCAAAGTGTATCTTTCTTTTCTGGCGAACTTTGGCCGGGATAGCCTTTCTTATTGTTTCCACCAGATCCCTTGTTGTTTCAAGGGGATGATTTTTTCTCTCCTGAATTATGAATTCTGCTACTCTCCTGGCCCATCTTTCTTCTCCCAGATTTAAGAAGATATTCTCCAGCTCCTTTTTTGAAAGTTGGTTCACTAAGTGGGCTGCCGTCAACTTCTGTCCTGTGTCCATACGCATATCAAGAGGGGCGGTGTAGCGAAAGCTAAATCCCCGTTCCGGCGCATCCAGCTGCATAGAGGAGACACCGAGATCGTATAAAATGCCATCCACCTTTTCTATTTTCTCTTCTTTTAGAATTTGTGGGAGATTCTTAAAATTTTCCCTTATCAGGACAATCTGGTGTTTGTAGTCATTTAGCTTTTCTTTGGCTATCCTCAAAGCTTCCTCATCCCAGTCTATTCCCAGGATTTTAGCCTGTCCGTTAGTTTTCTCCAGAATGCTCCTGCTATGACCACCCGCGCCTAAGGTGCAGTCTACATAAAGTCCCCCTGGCTTGGGATTAAGCCAATAGAGGACTTCCTCAGTCATTACCGGACAATGAGGGAAGGATTTCATATTTCCACATCCATAATTCTTTCCGATAATTCCTCAAAGATAGCTTTTTTCTCCTGATAATACTTATTCCAGTTCTCCTCACTCCAGATTTCTATTTTGTTAAAGGCGCCAATTATGGCCACTTTTTCCTTGATCTGCGCCAGGTTCTTCAAAGTTTGGGGTATGGTAATTCTTCCTTGATTATCCAGCTGGACGGGATGAGCTCCCGAGAAAAACAGTCTTAAAAAGGCCCGTGTATCAGCGTGGGTGGTGGAGAGGTTTTTTAATCGTCTTCCTAAATTTTCCCACTCTGAAAGTGAATAGAGGAATATGGTTTTATCCAAACCAGGGGTGAGGATAAATTGCTCTTCATTCCCTATTTGCTGACGTAGTTTGGAAGGAATGATCAGTCTATTTTTTTTGTCCAGAGAATGATGATACTCACCGGTGAACATCCTTTATCTCTTTATATTCTAAATTTTTTCCCACTTTCCTCCACTTTATACCACTTTTTCCCATTATACATTGAAAAAAAAATTCGTCAAGGGAGGAAAGTAAATTGGGCCTGGACATCGTTACCGGGGATATACAGCCAGGTTCGGCCGAATTTAATTGGGAGGTTAAATTGACAAGGTTTTAAATTGCTGGTATAGTAAAGATGAAAATCATAAAAAGGGGAATTTTGCTATGCTCCTGCCAAAATTGAGAAGGGCTATGAGGCCTCTTTTGTGGATAGTAGCTATAGCATTTGTCGGCTCTCTTTTCTTTATGTACGGGGTTTCCAGACGTCAGGGGGGACAGGGTAAACCTCTGGCTGAGGTTAACGGAGTTCCCATCCCCTATGCAAGCTTTGCCCAGAGTTATCGCAATCTTTATGATAGATATCAACAAAGTTTTAAGGGAGAGATAACTCCCCAGATGGAAAATTACTTAAAATATAGGGTATTGAGCAGTCTCATAACCGATGAGCTCCTCTGGCAGGAGGCGAAAAAGGCAAAGATCAGGGTAACCGAGGATGAGGTGACAGATGAGATTAAGAAAATAATAGAAAGATTTTCCTCCCGGGAGAATTTTATGAGATTTCTTAGCTACCGAGGTATTCCTTACCCTGATTTTAAGGAAGAGATTAAAAAAGAGCTTGCCATTAATAAGCTCATTCAGAGAGTTAGAGATAGCATAGATGTAACCGATGAGGAGGTCAAGGCTTACTGGATAAAGGAAAATGAAAGGGTGAAGCTCGAGTATTTACTTATAAGAACGGAAAACTACGAGAAGGAAGTAAAGCTTAATCGGGAGGAGGTGGAAAAATACTACGAGGATTATAAAAAGAATTTCACTGTCCCCGAAAAGGTAAAGGTAAAATACATCTTGATAAACCCTGATGACTTTAAGGATAGGGTGAGGGTCACCCCCGAGAAGCTAAAGGAATATTATCAGGACCACCTTGCTGATTACGAAGTAGATGAGCAGAGAAGAGTTAGTCACATTCTGGTTCAGGTGCCACCTAATGCCACTGAAGAGGAGACAAAAAAAGCGGAGGAGAAAATAAAAAAGATACAGAAGAAGTTAAAAGATGGAGCTGATTTTGCTGGGTTGGCCAAGAAATACTCCGATGATTCATTCTCGGCAGAGAAGGGAGGAGACTTAGGATATTTTACCAGGGGTCAGATGCTTCCCTCCTTCAGCGAGGTAGTATTTTCCTTGAAAGATATAGGAGAGGTTAGCGATGTAGTGAGAACTCCCTTAGGATATCATTTGATCAAGCTGACAGGGATAAAGCCACCTTATACCAAACCGTTCGAGAAGGTAGAACCCCAGGTGAGGGAAAGATTTATCAGGGAGGAAAGCGAGAAACTGGCTAAAAGGGAGGCGGAAAGATTAAGGGAGGAGATGAAGAATAATGCCTATACTTTTAAGCAATATGCAAGGGAACATCCTGATCAGGTTAACCTCACTCCCCTTTTTGCACGTAATGAGAGAATAGAGGACCTGGGATGGGTTCCACAGTTTAACAATGTGGCCTTCTCTTTAAAACAGGGGGAGATCGGTCCTCTTGTGGAGACACCTCGAGGATACTGTATACTTACCCTCGAGGAGAAAAAGCCCTCTTATATTCCTCCCTTAAACGAGATAGAGGAGGAGGTAAAGAAGAAATTGATTGAGAGGAGAGCCACGGAGATCGCCGGTGAAGAAGCAAAGAAAATCAAAAAGATGGTGGAGAAAGAAAAGGACTTATCCCTCTTTGCCAGCAAAAGGGGTCTGGAATATAAGAAATTGGATTATTTTAGGAGAGGGGATTGGATAGGGGAAATTGACAGCCAGGATAAAGAGGAGTTTGTAAAAGCCGTCTTTTCCTTGGCCGAGGGGGAGGTAAGTGAACCTTTATTGCTTACTAAGGGATACTACATTATAAAATTGACCGGAAGGGACCTTTCCTTAGAGGAGTTTTCCAAGCGAAGGGAAGAATTCGCTGAAAAACTACTTTCTCAAAAGAGGGCAAGCCTCCTCTCTATGTGGCTCCAGAAAATAAGGGAGGAGGCAAAGATCGTGGATAATTCCTCTCTATTCTTCTCTCCTTAACTGTGAAATGAAATTTCTTTGGATCCTTAACCTGGTGTTATCGTCCACTTCTATCTCCACATAGTTTTTCTTAAGCTTGACGATGGTTCCATAAATTCCCCCGCTGGTAATTACTTTGTCCCCTTTCTTTAGGTTATTTATCATTTCCCTGTGTGCTCTTTCCTTCCTTCGTTGAGGCACAATAAGAAGAAAATAGAAGATCACGAAGATAAGGATAAGAGGCGTAAGAGCTCCGAATATGCCCGCTCCTCCTGTAACTGTTCCCTGTCCATTAAAAGCATTTGCTACTCCTACCATTTAATCCTCCTCTTAAAATTATTCACTTTTATATTTATATTCTTGAATAAAATCCTTTTTGAATTTATCAAATCTGTCTTCCTTGATTGCCTTTCTTGCCTCTTCCATTAATCGGTTTAAAAAATAGAGATTATGATAGGTGGTAAGGCGCATTCCTAATATTTCCCTTGCTTGAATGAGATGCCTTATATAACCCTTAGAATAATTTTTACAAACATAGCAATCGCATTCCAGATCCAGAGGATTTGGGTCCTCTCTATATCTGGCATTTCTTAAATTTTTCTTTCCTCGCCTGGTGAACACCGTTCCATTACGAGCAATACGAGTGGGAAGGGCACAGTCGAACATATCCATTCCTAAGGATATATCCTCCAGAAGCTCCTCTGGTGTTCCTATCCCCATTAAATAGCGGGGTTGGTGAGAGGGAAGCAGGGAGCCCGTATGTTTAATTATCTCTTCTCGTAAGGACAGGGGTTCCCCCACGCTTAATCCCCCTAAGGCATACCCATCAAATCCTATCTTAACCAGCTCTTCGACGCATTTCTCCCTCAAGTCCTTAAAGGTGCTTCCCTGAACTATGCCAAATAGTCCCCTCTCCCCTTTATCCTCATTTAGCCAGGCCAATTTACTCATTTTGGCCCATCTCAGGGTCTTTTCCAGAGAGGTTTTTGCCTCTTTATATCCGATGGGATAGGAGGTACACTCATCAAGGACCATTGCTATATCCGAACCTAAGGAAAGTTGAATTTTAAGGACGTCCATCGGGGTTAAAAAGTGTTCCGAACCATCAATGTGGGATTTAAACTTTATCCCCTCGGCTTTTGCTTTTTGTAGGGGAGATATGCTGAAGATTTGGTATCCTCCACTGTCGGTGAGGATAACCCCGTCCCAATTTGTGAATTTATGTAGACCTCCCAATTTCTGAATGACCTTGTAGCCCGGGCGAAGATAAAGATGATAGGTATTGCAAAGAATAATCCTTATCCCTATTTCCCTTAATTCTTCAGGAGAGATGGCCTTAACCGTGCCCTGAGTGCCTACAGGCATAAATACAGGAGTATCAAATGTCCCATGAGGAGTGGAGATTCTTCCCCAACGTGCCTGAGTAAAGGCATCCTGATGGAGCAGTTTAAATTGCAATTGTTTACCCCGATGCGAGCAAATATGATACCAAAGATGTGGAAGGAAGTCAAATTATAAGCATGGCATCGCCGTAGGAAAGGAAGCGATATTTTTCCCTTATTGCTTCTCTGTAGGCGTTTAGCAGTTTTTCTCTTCCCACAAAGGCGGATACCAGGAGAATGAGGGATGATCTGGGTATATGAAAATTGGTAAGGAGGGCCTCTATTATCTTGAACTTGTATCCCGGGTAGATAAACAAATTTGTCCAACCCTGCCCTTGGGTGATTAGCCCGGAGGAAGTAGCCTGGGTCTCCAATGCTCGAGTGGTAGTAGTTCCCACAGCCAATATCTTATTTCCCTTTCTCTTTGCCTCATTAATGGTTAGAGCAGTCTTTTCGTTTATCTCAAAATACTCTTCAGGGATGCTGTTTTCCTCTATCTTCTCCTTGCTTAAGGGTTTAAAGCTCGCCCATCCAGTATGCAGGGTGATCTCAACCACCTTTACTCCTTTTTCTTTTATTTTCTGTAGCAGAGAGGGGGTGAAATGGAGTCCAGCTGTAGGGGCAGCAACGGCCCCCTTTTTCTTAGCGTAGATAGTTTGATATCTTCGTTTATCCTGGAGAGTGGGGTGGGTGCCTCTTTTTATATAAGGGGGTAGGGGTATCTGGCCAACACGGCTAATAAATTCCTCTATTTTCCCTGAAGCGGTGAATTTAACTAACCCTCTTGCTCCCTCCTCTCTCTTTAAGATATCCGCTCTTAACCTTGTCCCAGGGAAATAAATCTGACTGCCTTCCTTAATTTTTTTGGCCGGTCTTAATAAGCATTCCCAGAGGTGTGCTTGTTTCCTTCTCAGGAGAAAAATTTCAGCCTTTCCTCCTGTGTCCTTTTTCTTTCCCATTAGTCGAGCAGGGATCACCTCGGTGTTGTTTAAAACCAATACATCCCCTTCTTCTAAGAATTCCGTTATCTGACGGAAGTTTCGATGTTCTATTTCTCCATTTTCCCTGTGAAGAACCAGCAGGCGAGAGGAATCCCTGCGAGGAGGAGGATATTGAGCGATAAGCTCTCTGGGAAGATGATAATCAAAATCCTCTAATTTCATTTATGTTTCCTTTCTGAGAGTAATACTATTATGGCTTCTGAAAGTTGTCAAGAAAACGATACTTTAATCCGGATTCGGCAACCTATTAAATTTATCATCAAGCTCTCCGCCGAGGATGTTTTGGATAAGCGACCGTTCCAAAACACCGAGGGAAAGGAGCAACAATGAAAATGCCGAATCCGGGTTTAAATTCCTGGTATACTAAAAAGGAGCAGAATAAGGAGCCTTGACAAAATCTTCAAATGGAATAATATAAAATATCGGAAGTGAAACAATCCCAGAAGGGAAGGGTAGAGAAGGTAAATTATCCCGGGAAACGGAAGAAGGTGACGCTTATGGCGAGAACAGCTCGAATGAGTCTTGCTGATGTTTTGCTGAAAGAAAAGTTTATCACAGAAGATGATTTAGAAAAAGCCAGAGAATATCAAAGGGAAAATGGGGGAGTTCTTTCTGATATCTTTATCAAGCTGGGGTTAGTTACAGAGGAACAGGTAGTGATAGGATTAGCGGAGCAGCTGGGCATTCCCCATATGAAGCTTGCCAACTATCAACTGGACCCGGAGGTGATGGAAATTCTTCCCGAGAAGGTAGTTCGAGAAAACAAAGTGGTCCCTCTGTCGAAATCTGGCAACACCCTCACCGTAGCTTTAGCCAATCCCTTAGATATCTTACTGATCGACGATCTTAAGGCTCTTACCGGTTGCAAAATTCAGACCGTTGTTGCCACACCCTCTGAGATTGAACAAACTATTGCGGATTACTACTCAGCTGGGACGGAGAAGGATTTTAAGGAGCTACTCGAGAAATCCAGAAATGGGGATAGGGAGGTGAGGGTAGTCGGTGAAGACACCTCGGTTGACCTGAGTGAGGTAAGAAAAGAAGCAGAGGAAGCTCCCATCATTAGTATGGTTAATTTAATTCTTTCCCGGGCGATAAAGGAGCGAGCCACCGATGTTCACATTGAGCCATTTGAAAAGAAACTACAGGTTCGCTTCAGAATAGATGGAATTCTTTATCCCATTACTTCTTTCCCCAAAAGGGTTCAGGGTGGGATTATCTCTCGTATAAAAATTCTCTCTGATCTGGATATTGCTGAGCACAGACTTCCTCAAGATGGAAGGTTCAGGGTTAAGGCTTATAACAGGGATGTGGATTTTCGTGTTTCCACTGTTCCCACCAGATTTGGGGAGAAGGTTGTCCTTCGTCTCTTAGATAAAGCTCAACTTATGGGGCTGACCATTGATAAACTTGGATTGGAGAAAAATGTTCTGGAGAAGTTCAAAAGGGCTATTCAACAACCCTATGGGATGATCGTCCTGACAGGTCCTACGAGTTGCGGGAAGTCCACCTCCCTTTACGCAGCTATAAGGGCCATTAATACCCCTGATAAGAATATCCTCACCATCGAGGATCCGGTGGAATACGAAGCAGAGGGAGTTAATCAAGTTCAGATTCATGAGGAGATTGGATTGACCTTTCCCCGTGCCCTGCGGGCTTTCCTCCGCCAGGACCCGGATGTAATTATGTTAGGAGAGATGAGGGATTCGGAGACAGCGGACGTAGGGATCAAAGCTGCCTTAACCGGACACCTTCTTTTTACCACCCTTCATACCAATAATGCTCCCGGGGCCATAGCAAGATTGCTCAATATGAATGTGGAGCCTTTTCTTGTCGCCGGGGCCCTTCTCTTTGTGGGAGCGCAGAGGTTAATGCGAAAAGTTTGCAAGAATTGCGCTATTCCCTACAAGCCCTCTCCAGAGTTGTTGAAAAAGTTAGGGATAGAGGATAAGGTGGGTGATGACCCGGTCTTTTATAAACCCAGGGGGTGTGCTCACTGCAACAATACCGGATATAAGGGAAGGGTAGCTGTAATGGAGGCACTGGAGGTTGATGATGATATCAAGGAACTAATTATTAAAAGAGCTTCTGAGGTCGAAATTAGAAAAGCCGCTCTTGTCAAGGGGATGGTTCCCCTAAGGGAGAATGCAATGACTAAGGTAATTCGAGGGATAACTACTTTGGAGGAGCTGGCAAGGGTGGTAGGAACGAAATAGCCTTCGTAAAGGAAAAAGGAGGATGGCTGCCTACAATTATCTGGCCTTAAATTCGGAGGGGAAAAGGGTAAAGGGGTCAATAGAGGCCGATAGCGAAGATGAGGCGGTAGCTCAACTGAGACCTCAGGGGCTGATGGTTATATCCATCAGAAGAAAGGAGATCCCGTTCATTGCCGGGAGCAAAACCCCGGCCTTCAAGTTTGAGCTTTTCAAACCAAGGGTAAAGGCTAACGATGTAGTTGTTTTTTCCCGCCAATTTGCCACTCTTATCAACGCTGGCCTTCCTCTGACACAGAGCCTGGATGTTATGATTAATCAAATTCAAAACCCAACCCTGAAAGAGGTAATTGGGATGGTGAAGAAGGATGTGGAGGGGGGAGCATCCTTATCCAGTGCTTTGGCCAAACATCCCAAGGTATTCTCTCACCTTTATTGTGATATGGTAAGAGCCGGGGAGGCAGGAGGAGTTCTTGATCTTATTCTTGTTCGTTTAGCTGGCTATCTGGAATCTGCAGAAAACATAAATCAGCGAATGAAGGCAGCTACGCGTTATCCTCTCTTTGTCTTATTTATGGCCGGTGGGCTTGTCTCTGCCCTTTTATTTTTTATTCTTCCCAAAATGAAGGACCTTTTTGCTGAATCCCTTCAGGCAAACCTTCCCGCGCTCACTCAATTTATGCTGGATTTATCCGATTTTGTTAAGGATAAATTCTATGTTGTCTTTGCCATTATAGCTGCTTTGGGAGTGATTTATTACTTTGCCAGAAAATCCGATAAGGGAAATTATTTCCTGGATATGATAAAGTTGAAAATCCCCGCTATGGGAAAGGTCTATCATCGAATTGCTCTCTCCAGATTTTCCCGAACTCTGGCTACCCTGTCCAATAGCGGTGTTCCCATTCTGGATGCTCTGGAGATAACGGGAAAGACGGCCGGAAATAAGGTCGTGGAGAGAGCGGTGAATGAGGCAAGAAATTCCCTGAGGGAAGGACAGACCATTTCTGGACCTCTTAGTAGATATCCAGTATTTCCCCCTATGGTGGTGAGTATGATTTCAGTGGGCGAGGAAACAGGGGCTCTGGACGAGATGCTTAATAAGATTGCTGATTTCTACGATCGGGAAGTGGAGAGAATGGTGGAATCCTTAGCCAGTATAATTGAGCCTCTCTTGATAGTGTTCTTGGGGGCAACAGTGGGAATAGTGGTAATAGCAATGTATTTGCCTTACTTTACTATGTTTAAGCACATTGGAGGATGAACTTTACCTGTATTTAGCACATGGAGTTTAAAAATAGATGAGAAAATCCACATTGATGAGAATTTCTTCATCAAAATTTGCCTCGTAATTTTATTTTTCCTCACCCCCCTTATTTTCTACGCCTACGCGACCACCTTTAATATTACCAAGGAGACGTTTGCCGAGCTTATCATCCTGGCTATGGCTGTTTTCTGGCTGATCAGGCTAATGGAGGTCGATGGCCTCCATCCGCTCAAATCTTTCCTTACCTTTCCCATCCTTGCCTTTCTCGTGAGCCTGTTCATCTCCTTGCCCCGGACAACCGATTACTATACGTCCCTCCTGGACCTTGCCCGTTGGCTTAGCTATATTTTGGTTTATTTTATCATTATCTCTTCCCTTAAGGAGAAAAATTGGATATTTGTCATAATCTCTGCTGCCTTATTATCCGCTTTTCTGGCCGCCTCCTACAGCATTTTTCAGTTCTATGAGATTGAGCTTCCCATCTGGAGAAGGCTTTCCGGAAGGACACGCCTTTTTTCCACCTTTGGAAACCCCAACTACTTAGCCGGGTATTTAAGCGCCTGTCTTCCCATCGCCTTCATTTTATGGATTTACCTTAAGGAAAGATCCTGGAGGATAGCCTTGACTATTCTCCTGATTACTCTTTACACCAGTCTTTTGATGACCTTCACCAGAGGGGCCTGGATAGCTCTTTTCTTATCTGGCATCTTTGTGCTGCTGAGCTTGTCAATTTATCGAAGAGGTCTCCTCAGGGAAAATAGGAGGAGGCTTTTAGTTTTAAGTCTTGCCTTTTTGGTGGTCACCGCTATCTATTCCACTCCAAACCCCTTAAACCCCCAGGGAAAAAATGTGGTGCAAAGGGGGCTGTCAGCGGTAAATCTTGAACAGGGCTCCATTCAGCAGAGATTCTTGATATGGCTTTCCACGCTTGAGCTGATTAAAGAGCGTCCTCTCACTGGATGGGGGGTGGGGACTTTTGGCCTTCAGTATCCATTTGCTCAGGGAAAGGTCTTAGCTTGTGAGGAAAATAGAAAGTATATCCCCCAGGCGAACAAGTCCATCAACGCCCATAACGATTATCTTCACCTATGGGCAGAGGCGGGGATAATAGGCCTGGCTTGTTTTATGTGGATAGTAGTCCTCTTTTACAGAAGGTGTTTTAGATTCTTGAGGAAGATGGATAAAGAGGACGGTCTTTTGGTAATAGGTCTTACGGGCTCTTCTACAGCAATCCTTGCCCACAGCTTCTTTAGCTTTCCCTTCCACGTCATTCAAAATGGTCTACTCTTCTGGCTGTCTCTGAGTTTGGGCACCTTATTATGCGAGAGAAAGATGATAAAGGGAGGCACTCAAAACAGGAAAAGTTTGGAGAAAAATAGGAAATCTTCCATCTTGAGGCGAGCTGTTCAAGTAGGATTAGTTCTTGCTGCAATTTCCTTGGGAGCCGTAAGGCTTAGGATATTCATCGCCGACACGCATCTTAAGACCGCCGAGATGCTGATGGAGGTGAGGGCCTATCCAATGGCTGCCGAGGAGCTGAGAAGGGCGATAAGTATAGATCCCTATAATGGTCTTGCCCTTGCCAACCTGGGACAGGTATACGACTTCCTTGGCCGATATGGTGAGGCCATAAGCCTCCTTAAGAGGGCAGAGAAAAATTGGGTATATCCCGGCCTTTACAATAACTTAGGCTACGCCTATGCGAAGCTGGAGGATTTTGAAGAGGCGGAGAAGTCCTTCAGAAAAAATATCCTCCTCTTTCCCAATGCTCCCAGACCCTATTTGAATTTATCTCACCTTTTTTTATCCCTGGCAGAGAAGGCAATCTCCCTTAAAGAGATGCAACTTGCAAGAAAAAGATTAGACGAAGCATTTGTCTGGTATGAGCAGGGAAGAGTTTTCAACCCTCATTTTACTGTACCCTCAAGTCTATCCCGGGCATATCGCCATCTGGCTGTGGGAAGCGATTCCCGTAGGGAAAATTTAAAGATAAGGGAAGTTTTTATTGATCCCCCCTTCTTCAGCAAGTTAGCTTTTCTCGACATCTTACCCTGTGTGGAAGAAGAGGATAAAGGAATCTTTTTTGAGTTGTTCCTTTACTTGCCCGAGGCGATTAATTATAAGGTTGATGGAGCCATCGAGATTCGAGGAGAAAATAGAAGCTTTTTTAAAAAGTTCATCCTGGACAGGAAAAATATCTTCTCTAAGGGGTGTTATCTTTTAAGTGTTCAGTTGAAGAAGCAGATTCCACGGGGTGAGTATATGGCCATAGCAAGGGTTAGATATGGAAAGGGAAAATTAGTTATGGCGAAGAGAAAATTTTTTATTTCTCGAAGTGACCTCAGCCCTTGACGTTTGTTCATAAATTATTATACTGAGTTAAGAAGGTAGTGGTCAAGATACTTGACCATAGGCTCTGGCAATGGCCGAAAGGGCAAACTATTCGAAAGAATAGGGCGCAAAGGCACAGGCCGTCCAGCGGCAGCTGGCCTGCCGAAGCTATTTTTTATAGCTCTATTCCTTCGGAATAGAGCTATAATTTTAA
>CAYSEE010000002.1:0-10269 GCA_964429955.1 uncultured Clostridia bacterium
GACAAGACTCATCCTATTTTCATCTAACTTTTCATCTGGCGCGCCTGGCAGGATTTGAACCTGCGACCTTCGGCTCCGGAGGCCGACGTTCTCTCCACTGAACTACAGGCGCCTCAGGCTAATCCCTCTATCATTTGATTGAGAGCTGCTCCCGCTGGCACCATAGGATAAACATTTTCCTCCGGGGCAACTTTAAAGTCCAGAATAACCGGACCGGGGACAGATAGAGCCTCTTTTAGGGCCGGTTCTACTTCTTCAGGCTTGGTCACCTGAATACCCTTAACTCCGTAAGCCTCTGCTATCTTCACGAAATCGGGAGAACCGGAAAGGCTTACCTGAGAATATCGAGAATGGTAAAATAACTGCTGCCATTGCCGAACCATTCCCAAATATCCATTATTCAAAATGGCTATCTTGACGGGAACCTTATACTTTGCTGCCGTCGCTATTTCCTGAATATTCATCTGGAAGCTCCCGTCTCCTGCAATGTCAAATACCACCTTATCTGGACGACCAATTTGTGCCCCAATAGAAGCAGGAAAACCATAGCCCATTGTTCCCAACCCCCCAGATGAAATAAAAGTCCGGGGTTCGGTATATTGATAAAATTGAGCGGCCCACATTTGATTTTGGCCTACTTCGGTGGTAATGATAGCCTTTCCCTTCGTTACCTCATATATCTTTTTCACCACAAACTGAGGCTTTAAATCTTCGTTATTTTCGTATTTCAAGGGATATTTATTCTTCCATTCCTTGATCTTCTTATGCCACGATTCCCTTTTTTTCCTTTGCACATATAAGAGAAGTTTGGAGAGAATGTCCTTAGCATCGCCCACTATGGGAATATCCACCTTTACGCTTTTGCTGATGGCAGTAGGATCAATATCTATATGAATTATCCTCGCCTGAGGGGCAAATTCCGAAGTCTTACCGGTTACTCGATCATCAAATCTGGCTCCTATGGCGATAATTAAATCCGCTTCGCTGATGGCGTAATTAGCATAGCGAGTTCCATGCATTCCCAGCATCTTCAAAGAAAGAGGATCGTTCTCAGGAAAAACTCCTAATCCCATAAGTGTAGTAGTCACCGGGATATTAACATAATGAGCAAATTCTGTTAATTTCTTAGATGCCTCAGAACTAATTACTCCTCCTCCAGCATAAATAACAGGTCTTTCAGCCTTATTTATCGCCTCAGCTGCTCTTTTGATCTGTCTTATGTTTCCCTTATAATTGGGGTTGTAGCTCCTAATCTCAACCTTTTCAGGATAGGGAACATCCGTCTTCTTCAGCAGGACATCCTTGGGAAGATCTACTAATACTGGTCCTTTTCTACCTGTATTAGCTATGTAAAAAGCCTCCTTGAGAGTTCGGGGCAGTTCATCCACATCTTTTACCAAGTAGTTGTGCTTGGTTATGGAATAGGTTATCCCCGTTATATTTGCCTCCTGGAAGGCGTCATTCCCGATCATAGAGGTAGGAACCTGACCGGTAAGGGCAACTATAGGAATAGAGTCCATATAAGCGGTGGCAATTCCCGTGACTAAATTCGTTGCTCCAGGGCCTGAGGTACTAATGCATACTCCGACCTTCCCTGTAGCTCTGGCATATCCATCAGCAGCATGAGCAGCTGCCTGTTCATGGCGAGTTAAAATATGCCTGATTTGCTTGGTATCGTAAAGAACATCATAGATAGGAATTACCGCCCCCCCAGGATATCCAAATATCACCTCTACCCCTTCCTTTAATAAAGCCTCTATTACCACCTGAGCTCCGCTTCTCTCTTTCAATTTTACCCCCTCTTATTTCTTCCACAACAATACTTGTATTTCTTCCCACTTCCACAGGGACATGGATCGTTTCGCCCAATCTTTATTCTTTTTCTTGAATGAGAAGCTTGTCTTCTTTGTTCTATATAATTATTCTTATTATTTCGATTAACTCCCGTTAGGACTGGCTGAGGAGTATGGGAATTTCTTGTCGGAATTTTTTCTGAATAAGGCTCTCTGGATATCTCCAGCTTAAATATAAATTCAGTTACCCCTTCCTTAATTCGCTGGATTAAATCCTCAAACATCTCATAAGCTTCTCTTTTGTATTCAACTAAGGGATCTCTCTGTCCGTAGCCTCGCAATCCAATTCCTTCCTTCAATCTATCCATAGCATAAAGGT
Organism: uncultured Clostridia bacterium; assembly: GCA_964429955.1. Lineage (GTDB taxonomy): Bacteria > Aerophobota > Aerophobia > Aerophobales > B47-G16 > CAYSEE01. The sequence goes on from CAYSEE010000002.1 coordinate 2,173, forward strand.
GATCTTTCCAGCGAGAATCTATAATATGTAAGAGAACCATTCTCTCCAATGCTCGCATCAACTCCTCTCCCAATCGTGCTTCCTTCTCAGAGTATGCTTTTTTTACCTCTTTTACTGCTATTTCCACAAGCTCTTTTCGGTTATAAATGCCTCGTAAGTCATTCAAGGAGATCTCGATTGGAAAAAGTTGCTTTAACCTCTTAATCAACCCGTGGGTGTCCCATTCCTCAGGACGGACCTTTTCATTGGTATACAAGGATACCAATCCCTCGACGGTATCCTTTATCATTCCCAGAACATTCTCCTTCAAATTTTTGCCCTCTAAAACTTTTCTTCTTTCCTTGTAGATCACCTCTCTTTGTTTATTCATCACATCATCGTATTCTAAAAGTTGTTTCCTTATCTCGAAGTTTCTTTGTTCAACTCTTTCTTGCGCTCTCTCTAAGGCTCTATTTATCCAGGGATGCTCAATAGGTTGATCTTCAGGAATTTTTAACCTGTTCATAATGGAAGCAATTCTCTCCGAGCCAAAAAGGCGCATTAGTTCATCATCCAAAGAAACGTAAAATTGATCAGCACCGGGGGCTCCCTGTCTTCCTGCTCTTCCTCTAAGCTGATTATCAATACGACGCGATTCATGGCGTTCAGTGCCAATAACAAACAATCCCCCGAGCTCCCTTACACCTTCTCCCAGCTTAATATCCGTGCCCCTTCCAGCCATATTGGTAGCTATGGTCACTGCTCGTTTCTGCCCTGCCTGAGCGACAATCTGGGCCTCCTTCTCATGGTATTTGGCATTAAGCACAGTATGAGGGATTCCTCTATTTCTTAACATACGGCTTAGAATCTCGGATTTTTCCACTGAGCGCGTCCCCACCAAAACCGGTCTTTCCTTTTTGTAAAGATCTTCCACTTTCTCAATCACAGCCTTAAACTTTGCCTCCTCCGTTTGATAGATTTTATCGGGTAAATCCTCTCGAATAACAGGTTTATTAGTGGGAATCGTTACTACATCTAAATTGTAAATTTTCTTAAACTCCGCTGCTTCTGTGGAAGCTGTCCCCGTCATCCCGGCTAATTTTTTGTACATACGGAAGTAGTTTTGAAGGGTAATGGTAGCCAGGGTTTGGTTCTCATTTCTAATATTTACCCTTTCCTTTGCTTCTATTGCCTGATGCAGTCCATCACTCCAGCGTCTTCCCGGCATCAATCTCCCTGTGAATTCATCTATAATTACCACCTCTCCATCCTTGACTAAGTAATCCCTGTCCCGTTTGTAAAGTTCGTGAGCCCGAATAGCCTGATTTACGTGAGTGACAAGATCCATTTGGTCCTGATATAGATTATCGGCTTTTAACAAATTTTCCGCTCTCAACAATTTCTCCACCCTTGCCACTCCCTCTTCGGTGAGAGCCACTGTTTGATCCTTCTCATCCACTTCATAATCCCTGCCCCTTTTTAAAAGGGGAACTATCTTGTCAATTCGATAGTAAAGTTCAGTGGATTTCTCCGCTGGTCCAGAGATGATAAGAGGAGTTCGTGCCTCGTCGATTAGAATTGAGTCTACCTCATCCACAATGGCGTAATTAAAATCCCTCTGAACGCAGTCTTCTATTCGAAGAGCCATATTGTCCCTCAGATAATCAAAGCCAAATTCATTGTTAGTTCCATAGGTAATATCACATTGATAAGCCTGACGCCTTTTTACATTATCCATCTGACTTTGAATAACCCCTACCGAAAGTCCTAAGAACTCGTAAACAGGTCCCATCCATTCCCTATCTCTTCGAGCTAAATAATCATTTACCGTAACTACATGAACTCCCTTACCCTCTAAGGCATTAAGATAAGCAGGTAAGGTTGCTACCAGTGTCTTCCCTTCCCCGTTGGCCATCTCGGCTATCTTCCCCTGATGGAGAACTATTCCCCCCATTAGCTGCACATCATGATGCCGAAGTTTGATAACTCTCTTCGCTGTTTCTCGAACAACAGCAAAGGCTTCCGGCAAAAGCTCATCTAAACTCTCTCCTCTTTTTAGCCTCCCTCTAAACTCATCTGTCTTTCTTTGCAGAGCCTTATCGGAGAGCTTGGCTATTTTTTTCTCCCACCCATTAATCTTATTAACAATTGGCAGAAGCCTTTTGATATTTCTCTCCTGTTCGGTACCAAAAACCTTGGCTAACAACTTGCCAACCATAGTTAACCTCCTTCCCAGGGGGTGATTCCCATCACCCCTCACCGCTCTCCATCATCTACCGGTGATGTGTATAATTATATCATTTTTGCTTGAGGGAGCAAGGGTAAAACTCCCTCTATTCTCAATAGTTCCTTTTTAATTCTCATCCCCTGCGAATATCCGCCCAAGGAGCCATCTTCCCTGATCACCCTGTGACAGGGAATTATGATGGGGAAGGGATTAATGGATAAAGCCTTCCCGATAGCTCGATACCCCCTGTTGTTTAGTCTTTGGGCTATCCACTTATAAGAACAGAATCTGCCATAGGGAATCTCGCGAACCTCTGCCCATACTCTCCTGGTAAAGGACGAATAACCCTCCGTTTGTAGAGGGTAGCAAGAAAAATCCACCTTGCTGCCAGAACCATATATAATTAAATCACACTTTAGTCTTTGTAAAAGCGGCGGTAATCTCTTCTTTTCTTCAAAATTTAACTTATAGATGCTCTGGAAATCATCCTTTCTATAAGATAAGCAGATCCTCAATAGCTTTCTGCCATCGGAGACTGCTTCTGCCCAGAACGAGCTCACCTTTACTATCAAGACCGACTCTTGCTTCGTTCGAGCAAACAAAGCCTGCTCCCCCCACTAAACTCCTACTTTTTCAGATAATCCAGAATCTTTCTGGCTGTCTTCTCCCCTATGCCGGGAATCCTTTTTAAGTCCTCTACGCTCTTGCCCTTGAGCTGATTGAGTGATTTAAAATGAGCCAAAAGAAGTTTTTTGGTCTTCTCCCCCACTCCTGGGATCTCATCTAAGGAGGAACTTATGACTTTCTTTCGCCGAGTCCTTCTATGGTATGAATGAGCAAATCGATGCGCTTCATCCCTAATTTCCTGCAAAAGTCTTAACGCTGCCGATCCTTGAGGAATATTCAGAGGAGAGGATCTATGAGGAAGATAAACTTCCTCAAATTCCTTTGCCAAGCCAACCAGTGGAATATGATCCAAACCCATCTTCTTAAGTTCCCTTAAACAAGCAGAGACCTGTCCTTTCCCTCCATCTACCAGGATCAATTGAGGAAGAACTCCTTCTTCTTTTAATAACCTACGATAACGGCGACCTATCACCTCAGAAAGCATAGCAAAATCATCTATCCCTTCCACGGATTTAATTTTAAATCTTCGATACTCAGTTTTTTTAGCCCTCCCCTCCTCAAAAACTACCGCTGACCCGGTAGCCTCTTTCCCTTGAATATTTGAAATGTCAAATCCCTCTATTCTCAGAGGCTTTTCCTTCAAATTTAAGTATTCCTTAAGTTGGCGAAGGGCATCTTCTTTATCCTTAGCCTTATCTTGCTCCAGAATAAGACGAGCATTCTTTTTGGCTAACTCCATCAATTTTGCTTTTTCTCCTCTTCGAGGGATTTCTAACTCCACATTTTTCCCTCGCCTCTCCGTAAGCCATCTCCTAATTGAGGTGGATTCCTTTATTGGGCTCTGCAGAAGCACTTGAGGAGGAATAAAGGAAGCTTTATTGTAGTATTCTTTGACAAAGGAGGTCATTATATCCTCTTCATCATCCTGTCTATTTATATTAAGTAAAAAATGTTTCTTATCTATAATTTTCCCCTCGCGAATGAGGAAGACTAAAACACAGGCTACTTTCTCATCAAAAGCGAGGGCAATTAAATCCCTATCTCCTCCTTTAAAGGAGGAGACCTTTTGAGTCTGAGAAAGACGCTGAATAGCTCTAATACAATCCCTTAATTTGGCTGCTCTCTCAAATTTCTCCTCACGAGAGGCCCTTTGCATCTCCTCCTCTAATTGAGAGAGCAAACTCTCATAATGTCCCTGAAGAAAAAGGGAGACTCCCTTGACCAAAAAGGAGTAATCCTTCTGGGTGATCTTCCCCACACAAGGAGCACTACACTCCTTTATATGATAATTAAGACAAGGCCTGGATCTATGAGGTAGTTTTCCCTTGCATCTACGGAGTGGGAAAAGGCGCTGAATTAACTGCAAAGTTTTTCTGGCTGCCTTCACGTTGGTATAAGGGCCAAAATATTGAGAACCATCTTCTTTGGGGTTTCTGGTCAAAAAAACTTGAGGAAAGGGATCAGAGCTGGTAAGCTTTATATAAGGATAGGATTTATCATCTCTTAGCTGTATATTATAGCGGGGATGATAGTGTTTTATCAAATTGGATTCCAAGAGAAAGGCCTCGGCTTCCGAATCGGTGATGATCCACTCTACATCGCAAATTTGGAGAATAAGAGATGCCATCCGAGGAGAAATAGGGCCCTTTTGAAAATAAGAACGCACTCTTTTTTTAAGGGAAAGAGCCTTGCCTACGTATAAAATTTCCCCTTTGGCATCCTTCAGAAGATATACCCCTGGTTTTTCGGGCAAATGTTCCAACTTTTCTTTGATGTTCAAGTTCAGAACATTCTCCTTAGAAAGGTCAAAATTGTAGTTCCATACTTTTTCTGCTTGATAATTTTGATATTGTTTCGAGTAAGGTTGACCTTTTCCCGAGGTGAGTGTTGTACTATCACCGTTGTATTATTTATATCCCATTTCTCAATTATATCCAGTGTCTGATCCTGTAGCTTCTTGTAATAAGGAGGAGCAACAAAGATGAAGTCAAACTTCTCCCTCTCTAACAATAAAGGTAGGAAATCGAGCACATTTTTTTGCCAGATCCTCGCTTGGGAGACAAAGTCACAAACGCCGAGATTTTCCCTTATTATCCTTATACAAGCTAAATTCTTCTCCACAAAAGTCGCTTTTTTTGCTCCTCTGCTTAAAGCTTCAATCCCTATTGCTCCCGATCCCGCGTAAAGGTCCAAGAAACTGCTTCCCTTAATCTCATCTCCTATAATGTCAAAAAGGGATTTTCTCACTCGAGAAAGAAGAGGCCGAGTGAAAGTGCTCTTTGGAGTTTTTATTCTTCTTCCCCGTGCTTTTCCACCGGTAATCCTCATCCTTTACTCTCAGAATAGTAATTATTCAGCCACCAAGACACCAAAATTATATAATAAACTACAGTGAATAGTAAGAAGTGAGACGTAAGACGTGAACCCCCAATTCCCATTATTCATTACTGTTTATACTTCTTTGTGCCTTGGTGCCTTAGTGGCTGAACCGGTACTTGGAATAATCAAATACCTCGCAAAATGACTTTATAAATAGCTTTTTTACTTTATCCATTTCCACTGGATAGGAAAAAATCTCTCTTAGGGAGGTAACCTTTTTATTATCCATACCGCAGGGAAAAATCAAGGAGAAATAGGAAAGGTCAACGTTCACGTTTAAGGCTAATCCATGATAAGTCACCCATTTTTTTATAGCTATGCCGATGCTTGCTATTTTTTTATCCTTTACCCATACCCCGGTATATCTTTCTTTTCGCTCACCCTTCACTCCTACCTTCTTCAACAATCTTATCACCGTCTCCTCTAAGTTCCTGAGATATTTGTGAAGGTCCTTCTCGTTGAGAGCAAGGTTAATTATGGGATAGGCCACCAGTTGCCCCGGGCCATGGAAGGTCGCTTTTCCTCCTCTCTCGATTTGAAAGAGAGAAATCCTCCTTTCAGAGAGATAACTTTTTGAGACCAGGACCTCCTCCTTTTTCGCCTGTCTACCCAGGGTGATCACCGGGAAATGCTCCACGAGGATCAAACTATCAGGAATGTCATCGGATATTCTCTTATACACTAACTTTCTTTGTAAATCCCAAACTTCCTTATAATTCCTTAACCCTAAATCTAACACATCTAACTTTTTCAAAATCCCTCTCCCAGTCCAAAGTAAAACTCCCCTCCTCCTCCCTCCCCTATACCATAGTCCAACCGGACAAGTCCTAAGATGGTTCTAATTCTTAAGCCAAATCCCCATCCTGTCTTAAAATACCGTTCTTCTGAATTCTCCCATAATCCGCTATCCACAAATAGAATCACTGTCAACTCCTTGCTTGTAGGAAACCTTAATTCTAAACTTCCTAAGAGCGCTTTATCTGCACTAAATGCATTCTGCTTATATCCGCGCAGCGTTTCTTGACCGCCTATATAGAATTTTTCGTACTCGTATTTCTCAAGATTCTCTCCAAACTCTCCTCGCAGACGATAAGCAAGAATAGGAGACTTCCAGAATTCACCCTTACGTAGATATCCGCGCAGCTCTGTCTGGTATTTGGTAAAGTCAAGATCGCCTCCTATAAATCCTCCACTCTTTTCCACCGATAAAAAGCTGTAAGTTCCCTTGTAAGAATTGAATCCCTCATCTCTTACCCTCTTATCCCTTTTCAGGGAAAATTCCAGGGTTCGATTAAGGCTTCTCCCCTCAACAAGATCTTCTGGTAGCTCATATCCTTCTATTTTCCCAATTTTCACCTCCTCATTTTTAAAAGTGAGCCCTGCCTCCGTGCTCTTCCATATAGGCCATCCCACTCCTAAACTACCGCCTCTTGTTCCCTTTTCGTAGCCTGTGTCTCCATCGCAATATTTGCTCCATTTATCGTAAAGATGGGCCCTCAGACTGGTGGAGGTATCGTTAAACCAGCGATCTAAATAGCTTATATCGTAATCGTTTCTCCTCTCTCCAAATCTCCAATTTATCCCTATCTGCTTTCCCTGTCCCCAGAGATTGTCCTTACAGGCCTCGATAAATCCCACCAACTTAGAAATAGAGCTATATCCGGCTCCTAAGAAGAGCCTACCCTTTTTCTCTGCCTCCTTTACTCTAACCAACAAGTCCAGCACCTTTGGAGAAGAGGTGGAGAGTGGCTCAATTTCCACCTCCTCAAAAAATCCCAGATTATAAAGCCGGCGCCAACTTTCCCTAAGCTTATCTACATTAAAAATGTCTCCTTCTTTTATTAAAAGTGTATGCTTAAATATTCTCTTTTGAGAGGATTTTGCTCCTTCTATTTTGATTTTCCCCACCCTTGCCTGAGGACCTTCTTTTATTGAGATTGTAATCCTTACTTTATCACCTTTTTCATTAAATTCTAAGTTCGATCTAATTTGGGCGTAGACATAGCCATTCTCTCCGTACTTATCCTGAAGAGCTTTTATGCTTTCATCAAGATAATCGGAGACAAAAACTTTCCCTTGTCTTAGGCTTATTATTCCAAGTATTTGAGAAGTGGTTAGAACTTTATTTCCTTCTATTTCAATTCCTGAGACAAAAACTTTTTCCCCCTCCACTATTTCAAGAAGAATTTTGACCAGATTTATTTTTCTCCTTGCAAAAAGCCTTCTCTCCTTGAGAAACTCAAGTTGCGGTTCTTTGAAGTAAGCGAAGTGATAACCGAGCTTACGATAGACCTGAATGACCCTTTCTAAGTCGTCATTTAAAGTCCTCTCATTAAAATAACATTTAGGAGTTGTCTTGAGAATGGACTTAATCCTTTCTTCAGAGAGAACAGAATTTCCCTTTATCTTTATTTCCTTTACCCTTGCGCTTTCCCCTTTTTTAACCTTAAAGATGACCTTACATTTATCCTCTTCTAAGGAGATCTGGGAGACGTTTACCAGTGCAGAAAAAAATCCCTTTTTGTGGTAAAAGCGCAAAATCCTTTCCTTGTCCTTCTTTGCCTTTTTAAAACTCCAAAGCTTGCCCTCTTTAAGGCTGATAAGACCCTTAAGTTTTGAAATTTCTCCTTCTTCAGCTCCCTCAAACACGATCTCAGAAACTATTTTATTTTCCTTGACCTCAAATATAAGCTTTACTCCATCCTTCACCTCTTCCTTCAAGGCCCTGACGCTTGAAAAAAAGCCCATCTGATATATAGCCTGCATATCCTCTCTTACATTTTTCTCCGATAGCACCTCGTCTATCTTGGTACTGATTACCTTCCTAATTTCCTCCTCTTTAACATACTTGTTTCCCTGGATTTGAATTTCCCTAACAATAGGAG
>CAYSEE010000002.1:10279-19007 GCA_964429955.1 uncultured Clostridia bacterium
TTTGAGCCTCTGTCCTTGAAAAAAGGAGAGGAACAAGCAAAATGGCTATAATTGCCCCTGTTGTTATCCTTTTAATAAAAACCCCCTCTTTCATCTTGCAGAGGGGGGGCATTTTATCTCTTCTCATTTTTCCACTTGGTCCTGACTCTTAGCTTTCCTTTTTACTAACCTTAACCCTGCTCTCCTTTTTGTTAAAGGTAATTCTTCCATCCTTTATTCCCACCACCACTGTATCCCCTTCCTTAAACTTACCCGCCAAAATCTCCTCAGAGAGAGGATTTTCAATTAGTCTCTGAATAGCTCGCCTCAAGGGCCGTGCGCCGAAATCAGGGTCATAACCTTCTTGAGCGATCAAATTTCTTGCCTCTTCGGTAACCTCTAAGTTTATTTCCTTTTCCTCCAACATCTTTTTCTCTTCTTTCAACATTAAGTCCACAATCTTTTTGATCTCCTCCTTAGTCAAGGAGTGGAAGACGATTATCTCATCCAGTCTGTTTAAAAATTCAGGACGAAAGTGTCGCTTCAACTCTGAGAGCACCTTACTTTTCATCTCCTTATATGATAATCCCTTCTCTTGCTCCGCCTGAAATCCCAGATTTGCCCCACTGACAATTTGCTCAGCTCCCAAATTAGAGGTCATAATCAATACTGTATTCCTGAAGTCTACTGTATGTCCTAAGTTATCGGATAATCTTCCATCATCCATAATCTGAAGGAGAATATTGAATACATCGGGATGAGCCTTTTCTATTTCATCCAGGAGGATCACGGAATACGGACGTCGTCTTATTTTTTCTGTTAACTCTCCACCCTCTTCATATCCTACATATCCAGGGGGAGCACCGATGAGACGTGAAACGGTAAATTTTTCCATATATTCGGACATATCCAGGCGGACCATAGCATTCTCGTCTCCAAAGAGAAACTCAGCCAAACTTCGTGCCAGTTCAGTCTTGCCTACTCCGGTAGGACCTAAGAACATAAACACTCCGATAGGACGTTTAATGTTCTTCACTCCAGCTTGGGCTCGACGAATAGCTTGACATACTGCCTTTATGGCCTCCTCTTGTCCTATCACCCTCTTATGCAGGACATCCTCCATGCGAAGAAGTCTTTTTGATTCTGTTTCGGTCAGATCGCGAACAGGGATGCCTGTCCAGCTGGATACAATATAAGCGACATCCTCTTCCGTTACTTTCTCCTTCTCCTCCTTTCTGCTTTTATCCGTTTCCCACTGAGCTCTTCCTTTGGTTAAAGTCTGTCTTAGTTTTTTTTCCTTATCACGAAGGCTCGCTGCCTTCTCAAATTCCTGCGCTTTCACAGCTGCTTCCTTTTCCTTCCTCAAGTGCTCCAATTCTTCCTCTATTTTTTTAAGTTCCTGGGGACGAGTATTATTCCGGAGTCTTACTCTGGCAGCTGCCTCATCTATTACATCAATAGCCTTATCGGGAAGAAACCTACCCTGAATATACCTGTAGGAAAGCTTAGCTGCTGCCACGAGAGCTTCGTCGGTTATCTTTACCCTGTGAAAGGCCTCGTACTTATCTCTTAGACCCCTCAGAATTTCAATGGTCTCCTTCACCGTAGGTTCGTTTATCATTACTGGTTGAAATCTTCTCGCCAGTGCCTCATCCCGCTCGATGTATTTTTTATATTCGTCTAAGGTAGTCGCTCCTATACACTGCAGTTCCCCTCTCGCCAGAGCTGGCTTAAGAATATTTGAGGCATCTATAGCTCCCTCAGCTGCTCCTGCTCCTATCATAGTATGAACTTCATCTACAAAAAGGATAATATTCTTTGCCTTCTTGATCTCGTTTACGATTCGCTCCATTCGCTTCTCAAATTCACCTCGATATTTAGTCCCTGCTACCACGCTGCCCAATTCAATAGTTACTAATCGCTTATTCAATAATGGCTCGGGAAGAGAGCCCTGCACAATTTTCTGAGCTAATCCCTCCGCAATAGCCGTCTTTCCCACTCCAGCTTCCCCAATAAGCACAGGGTTGTTCTTTGTTCGACGAGAGAGGATTTGAATTACTCGCTCAATTTCCTTTTCTCTCCCTATTACGGGGTCCAGTTCTCCATTTCTGGCTAATTGAGTCAGATCACGTCCGAACCTATCTAAGGTAGGGGTTTTACTGGGTCTGGTTACCTTTTCCTCTTCTGAGGGAATTTTTCCCCCCAAAAGATTGGCAATTTCCTCTCTTACCGCTTCAAAATCTGCTCCCAGGTTAGTAAGAATTTGAGCAGCTACCCCTTCTCCTTCCTTAATTAAACCGAGAAGAAGATGCTCAGTTCCGATGTAACCATGTCCTAAATTCCTCGCTTCCGTTACCGCTAACTCCAACACTTTCTTAGCCCTGGGGGTAAAGGGAATCTGTTGGCCCAGAAATAAATTTCCCTCACCCCTTCCTACTGCTTTCTCTACCTCGTGTCGAACGTGAGCTAAATCTATTCCCAAGTTTCGTAGGGCTGTTGCTCCTACACCCTCTCCCTCTCGAATTAATCCTAAGAGAAGATGCTCTGTGCCCAAATAATCATGATTTAATCTCTTGGCCTCTTCTCTGGCCAATAATATTACTCGCCTTGCTCGCTCCGTAAATCTATTAAACATTTTTTTCTCCCTTTTTAATAATACAGGTAATATGAAAATTAGTCAAGAAGAAAAGGAGGCCGCGATTAGTCCAGGACCAAGAGGTCGCCTCTTTGGGGTCCGACGGAAAGAAGATGAATAGGCACTCCCCCCTCATCTTCAATTTTTTTCAGATATTTTTTTGCCTTCCAGGGAAGGTCCTTGCTCCTGGTCACCTTAGAGGTATCCTCCTTCCACCCTTCCATTTCCTCATAGATAGGTTCACATTCCTGCCAGATGCGAGGTTGAGAAGGAAATTCTCGAATGACCTGGTGCTTGTATTTATAGGCAACACAGATCTTTATCTTATCCAGAGTGTCCAAAACATCCAGTTTAGTTAAGATAAGTCCATCCAATCCATTTATCCTGACTGCGTATCTTAAAACAACTCCATCAAACCAACCACATCTTCTCGGGCGACCGGTGGTGGAGCCATATTCCTTACCTCTATTTTTAAGTATCTCTCCTATTTCCCCTTTTATTTCCGTGGGGAAAGGACCTTCTCCTACCCTGGTGACATAAGCCTTGGCTACTCCTAAGACCTTGTCTATCCGAGTAGGACCTATTCCTACCCCAGTACATACGCCACCAGCAGTGGGATTGGAGGAAGTTACATAAGGATAAGTCCCATGGTCAACATCCAATAAAGTTCCCTGTGCTCCCTCGAAAAGAACATTTTTGCCCTCCCGCATTAATTCGTAAACCAACATCGAGGTATCGGTAATGTATCTTTTTAACTTTCTTCCATACTGTAAATATTCCTCCAATGCATTCTTTAAAGATAGGTTTAAACCATAAAAATTTTTCAAAAATTCAAGATTTATCTTTAATTTCTGAGTTAAAGTTTCTCTCTCCAAAAGATCTGCTACTCTTATTCCTCTCCGAGCTATCTTGTCCGTATAGGCAGGTCCTATTCCTCTCTTGGTAGTCCCTATTTTCCCCTCCCCTCTTTGTTCTTCTTCTAATCTCTCTATTTCCATATGATAAGGCATCACTATATGGGCCTGGCTGGAGAGATAAAGATCATCAACTTTAATCCCTCTGGATTTTAAATCCTCAATCTCAGCAATCAAGACCTTTGGGTCAACCACTACCCCATTCCCGATAATGCATTTTTTGCCCGGATGAAGGATTCCGGAGGGAATAAGATGAAAGATGAATTTTTCATTATTCACCACTACTGTATGTCCAGCATTGCTTCCCCCCTGAAATCTTACTACGGCATCTACCTTCTTGGCTAAGAAATCAATGATCTTACCTTTTCCCTCATCTCCCCATTGAGCTCCCACTATTACTGTATTAGACAAGGTTCCATCCTTTTTGTTACTGTCAAATTTCCCCTAACTCTGGATTCTCAAAACGAGAATATTCCTTAATGAACACCAGTGGTACCTTCCCTATGGGTCCGTGACGCTGTTTATTGATGATTATCTCAGTAGTGCCCTCATCCTCTTCTTTCCTTGTGTAATAGTATTCTCGATATAGGGAAAGCACCAGGTCAGCGTCCTGCTCGATGGCTCCCGATTCACGTAAATCAGAAAGAAGAGGGCGTTTATCCTGTCTTTGTTCCACAGCTCTTGATAACTGAGATATAGCCACCACCGGTACGTAAAGCTCCTTGGCCAGAGTCTTCAAGGAACGCGATATCTCGGAGATTTGTTGTTGCCTATTTTCCATCCTCTTATCCCCTTCCATTAACTGCAGGTAATCAACCACAATCATTTTAATATTGCGCTCCGCTTTTAATTGGCGAGCCTTAGCCCTTAATTCCAACACATTTATATTTGGAGTATCATCGATATAAATAGGGGCCTCCGCTAAAACTCCCGCTGCATCGGTAAGCCTGGACCACTCCTCCTCGGAAAGAAAGCCTGTCCGTAGTTTTTGGCTATTAACCCTCGCTTCAGAGCACAGCATCCGCTCCACCAATTGCTCCTTTGCGCTTTCTAAGCTAAATATCACCAGGGGAACCTGAGCCTCAATCCCAGCATATTGAGCGATGTTCAAGGCAAAGGAAGTTTTTCCCATCGAGGGACGACCGGCAATAACCACCAGATCGGAAGGTTGAAGTCCCGAGGTTAATCTATCGAGCTCAGTAAAACCTGTGGGAATTCCGGTAATGTGTTCTTTCCTGTCATAAAGCGTCTCTATTCGCTCAAAAGTTTTGGTCAAAACCTCTTTTATGTGAACATAAGAAGTCTTTATCCTTTGCTGGGCAACATTGAAAATTAAGCTCTGTGCCTTATCCAATGTGGCATCTAAATCCAAGGAATTCTCATAGACCAAAGAACTAATGGAATCGGATACTCTGAGCAAGTCTCGTAAAATCTGCTTCTCTTTTACAATCTGAGCATAGTAATCCACATTGGATATAGTGGGAACTGAGTTAACCAAATCCGCCAAATAGGCCGCTCCTCCCACTTTCTTTAATTTGCCCTTTTTACGAAATTCCTCCCTCAGGGCGACTACATCCACTGGTTTATTTTTGTTAAACAGGCTGACTATTCCCTCGTAGATCAGACGATGCATTTCCGAATAAAAACTATCTGAATTGGTAATTATCTGTAGAACCTTAGGAATAGCTTCCTTTTCCAAAAGCATCGCTCCCAGAACGGCGCGCTCAGCCTCTAAGTTTTGAGGAGGAACTTTCTCCGAGGAAAGTTTGGAAATTACCTCGTTAGTCTTCATATTTGACCGCCTTTCAGGAAAACGATACTTACCCTTCACCCTCGACTGATCATATTGAGAAACAATTTCCTAAAAATCAGTTTGTCGAATTTAGGTTCAAAGTCTCACCAGTTTCACTGTTAGAACCTCCTTTATTTTCAACAAATCCCTTATCGCCTCTGAAGGAGGGGAACTATCTAAACTGTAAACGGATACATTTTTGCCCCCAGGAGCTCTTCTCCCCATTCGCAATCCGGAAATATTAATTTGATACCTTCCTAAAATTGTGCCTATCTTACCCACTGCTCCTGGTTTGTCCACATTGGAACAAATTAACAGATCTCCTTGCGGGATAAAATCCAGGGAATAGGTATCTATACGCACAATATGAGGAATTTTTCCTTCAAAGATAGTCCCACCTATCTTTTTCTTCCCTTTGTCAGTGAGAATTGCAGCTGAAATTAAATTTCTAAAACCCTCTCCGTCGGATGTTTTCACCTCCGTTATCCTAATCCCTCTTTCCTCAGCAAAGACAAGAGCATTTACATAATTAACCGTTTCTGGTAGAACAAAACTTAACATCCCCTTAATGAAAGCCACAGTCAGAGGAGCAACTTCAAAATTAGCTAACTCACCCCGATAGGTGATTTTTACCTCTTTGGGATGTCCCTCGATTAACTGTGCTCCTAAATTTCCCATCTTCTCAGATAAAGAAAGATAAGGTCCTATTTTTTTCTCCAACTGAGGGGAGATAAAGGGGAGATTAACCGCATTTCTTATCTTTCCATTCTTAAGGGCATCTATTACCTGTAAAGCTATATCCGTAGCTACTCTTTTCTGAGCTTCCTCTGTTGAGGCCCCCAAGTGAGGTGTAAGAATTACTGAATCTAACTCTAATAAGGGGCTATCAAATGGCTTTCCTTTTTCAAAGACATCCAAAGCGGCTCCTTTGATCTTTCCCTCTTTAAGAGCTTGATAGAGAGCATCCTCATTGATAATCCCCCCTCGGGCACAGTTAATTATTCTTGCTCCTCTTTTCATCAAGGAAATTTCCCTTTCCCCGATTAAGTTTTTAGTTTGAGGAGTAAGGGGAACGTGTAAGGTAAGATAGTCTACCTGGGGCAAAAGCTGGTCCAATTCAAGAAGGGTTATTCCCAGCTCCTCTGCCTTCTCCTTAGACACAAAGGGATCATAGGCAACTATCTTCATTTTTAAGCCTTGAGCTCTTTTAGCTACCTCACTTCCAATTCTACCTAATCCTATTATACCGAGGGTTTTCCCATAAACCTCACTTCCCATAAACTTCTTCCGATTCCATTCTCCCTTTTTTATGGAAACATTGGCCTGGGGAATATTGCGAGAGAGAGCTAACATCATAGAAATAGCATGCTCGGCAGCGGATACAGTGTTTCCCTCCGGAGTATTCATTACTATTATTCCCTTTTTAGTAGCCGCCTCTATGTCCACATTATCCAATCCTGTGCCTGCCCTTCCAATGACCTTAAGATTGACAGCGGCATCCATTACCCTTTTTGTTACCTTAGTCCCGCTTCTTATAATCAAGCCATCATACTCAGGAATGAGCTTGATCAGCTCCTCTTCGTTTAACCCTATCGCCTCCCTTACCTCAAATCCTTCCTCGTCTCTTAGCCTCTCTATTCCTTCCTTTGCTAAAGGGTCGGTGACTAAAATCCTCATCTTATCTCTCCCAATATCTCCTCTGCAGCTTTTACTCCTTTGCCCAACTCTAAGGAATAACCCCATTCTAAGAGAGCCATTTCCAGGGCAGATATAACTACTATCACGTCGAGAGAGTCCATCCATCCAAGATGAGCAATGCGAATAATCTTACCGGCTAATTCTCCCTGTCCACCAGCTACTTCTATTCCGTATTTATTCCGCATCGTCTGCCTTAATTCGTCTGCGTCAATCCCTGGGGGCATCTTGACCGCCGTAACTACATTAGAGGGAACCTGGCTAAAAATCTCCAGCCCCAGGGCCAAGACTCCCTTACGAGTAGCTTCAGCCAAACGATGATACCGCTGAACAAGATTTTGCCACCCCTCTTTCTTAATCAACCTTAAAGACTCTTTTAAAGCACAGATTAAGGAAACGGCCGGAGTATAGGGAGTTTGGAGTTTACTCAAGCTTTTTTTGGCTTTCTTAAAATCCCAATAATACTTTGGAAGAGTTGACCTCTCCACTAATTTCCAGGCCCTTTCTGATAAGCTAACAAAGGCTAAGCCAGGGGGAATCATCAAGGCCTTTTGCGATCCCCCTATCACTACATCCACTCCCCATTCATCTGTAAAAAGCTCTTCAGCACCTAATCCACTTATAGCATCTACTACCAGCACGGCATCCGTCTTACTAACCACCTTTGCTATATTTTTAATATCGTAAACCACCCCCGTAGATGTCTCCGTCAATTGAGTAAATACCGCCTTTATCTTTGGATTTCGGGCAAGGCTTTCCTTTATGAGCTGAGGATCAACCACAGTTCCCCATTTCACATCCAGGCAAGTTACCTTAATCCCGAATGAATTCCCAATTTCCGCCCATCTTTCCCCAAATTTTCCACCTCGAACTACCAATACTTCATCTTGTGGGGACAAAAGGTTAACCACAGCCGCTTCCATAGCTCCTGTTCCTGAGGCAGTAAGAACCAGAACATCGTTCTCGGTCTGAAGAACATCTTTTAATCCTTGGCAAACCTCCTCAAAGATTGTGCTAAACTCCTTACCTCGGTGATGAATAATTTCCTTTGCTTGGGCTAACCTTACCTCCTCCGGAAGAGGGGTAGGCCCCGGAGTGAATAACCTTTTTTTCAAGTTCTCCTCCTTTATCCTGGATCCACGCTGACTCTTCTATTTCCCTCAAAGTGAACATAACCATCAATTTTAGCGAAAAGGGTATGATCCCTGCCCTGTCCTACATTCCCACCAGGGCGAAATCTTGTCCCTCGTTGTCGCACAAGGATACTCCCTGCCCTGACAAGCTCACCACCGAATCTTTTCACTCCTAAATACTTAGGAGCGCTATCTCTTCCGTTAGAGGAGTGACCTTGTCCCTTCTTATGAGCCATTATAAAGTCTCCTTTCTAAAATTCACTCTTTTAATTCGCTAATGCCGATAGCCAGGATGACCAATCCTATTATGGCCACAGCTATCCCCACAATACCTTCCAAAAAAAATAATACCCGGGGAGCAAAAATCACTATTAGCCATATCCCTATCACCGTTGCTATTGCTCCACCTACAATCTTCAGCCACTTTTTCATTTCTTGCTCCTTTCCAAGGTTTAATTTTCTGTTGTTTTTACTTTTTTAAGAAAAATCGAATCCTTATACCCTTTATTGAACCCAGATTCGGCATTTTCATTGTTGCTCCTTTTCCTCGGTGTTTTGGAACGGTCGCTTATCCAAAACA
>CAYSEE010000003.1:0-15012 GCA_964429955.1 uncultured Clostridia bacterium
GCCCACATCCTACGGGCAAAGGCCTATCCTCATAGGCGTATTTTTTGAAGCCTTCGGAGACGAACTTGTGGCGGGGACCACCCGCATAGCCTGGAGTACCTTCTTATCCTTAACTCCCCTTGCCTCAATTTGCTCGGCTATCATTCTCTCCGCCAATGACTTGTAAGTGTGCTCTTCCTTTCTCTCTATGGTAAGATAAATCATAAGAAGGAAGAGCACTATTAAACCTATGACGATCCCCGGGTAAATAAGGTGTTTTCTCATTTTACCACCTCTCCAGCAGGACATCCCTCACTCCGCAGGCAAATGTAGTGGCCGAGCTCACCTATTATTTAATAATGCCAGAAAAACGCACAATGTCAATTTCTCCGCTGTGTCTCCAGAGACTTTACTTCCTCCAATCTCATCATCGACATAACTACATCACCATACTTATCCTCTCATTGGGCACTCTCCTGCTGACATTTTTAGTAAAAGAGCCAGGATGTCTTCCGCTTTATCAAGCTAAACAAGACTAACAATTGACAGAGTAAGTAAACTAAGCTATACTTATCAAGGAAAGGCATAAAGCTTCATTTCCCGTTCAAACAAAAAGAACTTAGAAGAAAGTCCGGAGTAAGGATAGGTGGAACTATATGAAGCTTTTGGTTTTCGTTTTGAATAAGGAGGAACAGTTAGGAGATGTATTAACGGCTTTTATGGAGGTGGGGATTACCGAGGCAACGATAATTGATAGCGTGGGGATGGGCAGAGTTCTGGCATATGATGTGCCACTTTTTGCTGAACTGAGGTATATGATAAAAGAGGTTCGTCCTTACAATAAAACAATTCTCGCCCTGGTGGAGGATGATAAGGTTATCGAGAAATTAGTCAATTTAGTGGAGGAGATCTGTGGACCTCTCTCCAGACCGGGCAGCGGAGTTCTTTTTACTCTACCAGTAGAGCGAGCTTATGGCTTTTATAAAGAAAAGCAATGAAAATCGAGATAAAATGGAAAATTGCTCGAATTATTTACACCTTCCTTGTCTTAATGGTCTTCTGGATGATATTCACCTTCAGCCTGGATCCTTTCTCCCTCTTTTTGGGCGGGATCATCTCCTGTGGAATAGCTCTTTTTACCTATGACCTCTTTATCGAGGAACACGAGATACACAGGAAAAACCTCTTGCCCCGTCTGGAACTTTTCCTGTTTTTCCTACTTACTTTATTAGTCAAAATCTATTTGGCCAGTTTTGACACTGCCTGGCGAGTAATTACAGGCAGGATCAATCCGAGAATAATTCGAATTAGAACCCGTCTGAAGTCGGATTTAGCCCAGACCATTTTATCTAACGCCATTACTCTAACCCCGGGGACGCTAACCGTTGACACGAATGAGGACTATCTCTACATCCACTGGTTGGAAAGTAAGACTACTCACACTCAATATGCGGCAGAACTAATTAAAGGCCATTTCGAGGTGTGGCTAAGGAGGATTTTCCATTGAACGACTTATTATGGGTAATAAGCCTTATCCTGGCAGCTTTAGTATTCCTCAGTCTCTACAGAGTTATCCTCGGTCCCACAGCTTATGACCGCTTGTTGGGAGTTAATTTGATTTCCTCAATAGTTACAGTGATAATAGTGGTTTTATCCGTGCATTTTAGACGTCGGATTTATATGGATGTTGCCTTAGTTTACGCCCTTCTCAGTTTCATTGGTGTGATTGCCTTAGCCAAGTATTTACGAGCGAGAGTAAAATGATTGCCAATTTCCTTCTTTTGTTGGGTATTTTCTTTACCATTTTTGGGGTTCTGGGTGTGGTTAAATTCCCAGACATTTACACGCGACTACAAGCAAGCACGAAATGTGGCGTAACAGGGACCCTCTCCATCTTTCTTGGTTTAATTATACAGCAGGGATTTAATGCCTTTTCTATGAGGATTCTCTTTATTACCTTGTTTGTCCTGCTTACTACGCCCGTGGCTTCGCACATTATTGCCCAGGCAGCGTATGAGTCTGGAATTGAGCCCTGGCGAAGACATCTGCAAAATTATCAAGAAAAAGGGAAATCCAAAAAATAAACAATGTTAGAGATATTTTTGATTGCCTTAGTCATATTAGCCGTTGCAGCTCTGGAAATGAGGGATTTATTGAGTGCAGTAATTCTTTTGGCTGGCTTTAGTCTCTGTTTAGCGGTAACTTTTTACTGGCTACAGGCGCCGGATGTCGCCTTGGCTGAGGCGGCAGTGGGAACAGGGGTGACCACAGCGCTTTTTGTGGTCACCATCTACAAGACCGAGAGAAGAAGATGAATTTAAAAAGTGTGATGAGGCATATTTTGATAATTTTATTCCTGTCAGTTTTGGGTACACTAATGTTTATAGCTATGGATTTTGAGGGAGGTTATCTCAAGAAGGAGTTATCTGAATATTATATCCTCCAGGGTGTAAGGGACACCGGGGCGATAAACTTAGTCACGGCCATTTATCTTAATTATCGGGCCTATGATACCTTGGGTGAGGCCACGGTTTTGTTTGTCGCCGTGCTTGGGGTGGTATATTTATTAAGTTATGAAGATAAAAGAGACAAAAATAGTTAGAACTGTAGCAAGAAAGCTTTTTCCTGTTCTGGTTTTGTTTGCCTTTTATCTAATTGTTTATGGTCACATCTCTCCCGGAGGAGGATTTCAAGGTGGGGTGGTTTTGGGCTCGGCTCTGATCCTGCTTTGCCTTTCGGAGGGAGTGGAAAAAGCCGAAAGGAAGTTCAAAGGATTAAGGTTAGCTATGGTCGAGAGTATAGGAATTTTAACCTTTATCGGCATCGGCTTCTTAGGTATTATCTTGGGCCATCACTTTTTGGGAAACTTTCTGCCCATCGGCAAAGCTGGAATGGTGCCCAGCGCTGGCTCAGTACTCCTCTTGAACTTATCCATTGGGATAAAGGTAGGGGCCGGGATATCGCTAATCTTTTATGCATTAGCTAAATTCAGGAGTAGCACCGATGGCAAATAAGGTAGCCCTGATCATCTTTTTGATCGGCTTATATGGACTGATATCCAAGAAAAATTTGATTAAAAAGGTGATGGGTTTAAATATCCTCACCAGCGGTATTATCTTATTTTTTGTAAGTTTAGGATACAAAAGGGGATTTACTGCGCCGATAATGGAAGAGGGGGTAACCAACGTGGTCGATCCCTTACCACAAGCTCTGATGCTAACTACCATCGTCATCGGTGTATGCATTACCGCCTTAGCTCTTTCCTTAATCATTAGAATCTACGAAAGGTACGGAAGTTTAGATACGAAGATATTAATGGGGGATGGGGATGTATAATTTCCCCATATTGATAATCACCCTTCCCCTTTGCTTTGCCTTTTTAATCTCTCTCCTTAATTTGACCAAACTTAAAAAATTCTCCGGCCCTTTAGCTTTAATAGCTACTTCTATCTCCTTTGTTCTCCTTTTATTTCTTGGCCCACAAATTCTTAGCGGGGGAAAAATCATCTATACTCTGGGAAATTGGCCCGCTTCCCTCGGGATAAGCCTATTAATTGACGGCTTAAGTTATCTCTTATCGCTAATTTTTGGACTTCTGGTATTACTGACCGTCATTTACTCATTGCGGGATCACGAAGGTAAGTACTTTTCCTTAGTGTTGATTTTCTACACGGGAATGAGTGGGGTGGTCTTCACCAGAGATCTCTTCAACCTCTATGTGTTTTGGGAAATCCTATCCATATCTGCTTATGTCCTGATTGTTTCCTCCCAACCAGCATCGTTGAGGGCAAGTTTGCTTTATCTTTTCCTGGGTAGCCTATCCACAGCTTTTTTTCTATTAGGGATCGGCATTATTTACGCACTAATAGGAACTTTCAATATGGACGCCTTAGCAAGACAGATACCAAATCTCTGGCAGGTTCGACCTCTGCCCTTTCTTTTAGCTGGTGCTTTTCTTCTGGTAGCCCTGGGGATTAAATCTGGAATTTTCCCCCTACACGTCTGGGTTCCTGAGGCACATTCCATTGCTCCCACGGCGATAAGCGTGCTGCTCTCGGGAGCGGTGTTAAAAATCGGTATATATATCCTCATCCGGGTATTTCTTACCCTTTGCAGGATCGAAATCGGCCTGGAGAAGCTGATACTTTATTGGGGAACTACCAGTATGATCTTTGGAGGATGTCTGGCACTGGTGCAAGAGGATATCAAGCGCATGCTTGCTTACTCGAGCATCAATCATATCGGCATTATCCTCATCGGGATTGGCCTGGGAACTAAATTGGGTATGCAGGGATCCCTCTATCATCTGTTCAACCATGCTCTGATTAAAGGCTCCCTTTTCTTCTCCGCAGGAATGATTATCCACTCCACAGGAAAAAGAAGGATAAAGGAATTGAGCGGACGAAATGGGGTTTCACCCTTCCTCAGGTTTTCCTTTTTAACAGGGACATTGGCCATTATCGGAGTTCCCCCTTTGAACGGCTTTATAAGTAAGTGGCTGATTTGCAAAGCAGCTGTAGAAAGGGGATATCCGCTGGTAGCGGCGCTGATACTCATTTTTGGGATAGTGGCAGCGGTATATTATTTGCGTGTGGTTCAGAGGCTTTTCACTCCGGCTGAGCCATCTAAAATGGAAAAAGAACAAAACCTTTCCCTTTCCTCATTAAAATATGTACCCTTAATCGTCTTATTAGCTGGTTGTTTCGTATTTGGCCTCCTACCAGCCCAGGGATTGTATTTAATAAAACAGGCGGTAATACTGGTATTCCCTTGAAACTTCAGAAATGGAGGAAACCTTGGAATATTATCTCTCATTCTGGCTATTCCCTTTGGGGATGTATATACGGATAGATGGCCTGAGCGCCATCTATCTTTCGCTAACAATTGTCCTTGGAATTAGCATCTTTATTTATTCAATTGCCTACATTAAAAAGGATAAATTTAGATATTACTCTCTTTTAATTTTGGCCTTGTTCAGTATTTTTGTAGCTTTTACGCTCGATGACCTTTTGAACTTTTATGTCTTTCTGGAGATAACCACCATTGCTACCTATCTTTTGATCATTCAATCAAAGACAGAGAGAGCATTTCGGGCAGGTTCAAAGTACATTATAATCACCCTGATCGGCGCTGCCTTAATATTTTTGGCCATAATCCTTGCTCATTATGGAATTGGGAGCTATAAGTTTTCTGCCTTGGAAAGATTAAGCACGCTTGAAAATAGAAATCTTGTCCGCTTAATCTACATCCTCTTTATAGCCGGCTGTTTTATCAAGGCCGGCATCATTCCCTTACATACCTGGCTACCGGATGCCCATCCGGCTGCCCCTTCGCCAATTAGCGCTCTTCTCTCGGGAATAACCATCAAAATCGGTCTTTACGGAATCATCCGTTTTCTTTATTCGGCAGGTAATTTTGGCCATCCAACCATCTCACGATTGCTAATAGGCTTTGCTGCAGTCTCTATGTTGGGCGGAGTAGGCCTGGCTTTCTTGCAAAGCGATGCAAAAAGGCTCCTGGCTTATTCCAGTATCAGCCAGATGGGCTATGTATTACTGGGGATTGGTATTGGTACTGAACTGGGCTTAAGCGGGGCATTGTATCACTCCATAAATCACGCCCTTTTTAAGGGACTGCTGTTTCTTTGCGCTGGTTCGGTTATCTATTCAACAGGGATCAGGAACCTGCACGACTTAGGTGGCTTAAGAAGGAGAATGCCCGTTACGGCCATCATTTGCTTGATTGCCTCATTGGCCATTTCGGGTGTTCCCCCTTTAAACGGCTTTATCAGCAAAACGCTGCTTGCCAGATCCACCAATGAATTTTTTTGGTTAAAGGTGATTCTCATCTTGGCGGCTGCCGGCACATTTGCCTCTTTCTTGAAGTTTTATTCATTCACCTTCTTGGGTGCCCTTCCCAAAAAGCTGACCAGGGTAAAAGAGGTGCCCTGGCTGATGTTAACCCCGATGCTTGTCCTAACAATCCTCAATGTTGTTTTGGGAGCTTTCCCAAATTTAATTCTCTCAAAGGTGCTTTTCCCTGTAGCAAGCAAAATTCTTGGCTCTCCCTCGGCTATAAAATTTGATGGTTGGAATCTCGGATCAGCCTTCTTTCCCCTATTTCTTGGCGGCTTAATTTACTATCTGGGCATCAAATCAAAATTATTCTTTGTCGAGCAGAGCCCATTTTGGCAAAGGATAAAAAGCCGAGCTCGGAAGATAAGCATTGACAAATTCTATGGATGGATTGCAGAGGTGGTTGAGAGAACATGCATTATCTTCCAAAACATCGAACGCTGTAGTTTAAGCGCCCACTTATCATTTATATTAATTTTCTTCACCGGATTGATTATAATCTTATTCAGGTTTCGTTAAAAGCAGCTCCCTTTCTTGAAGCATAGGAATTTATAAACTTAAAGGGGAGCAGCAAAGAGCGCCCGTGGGGGATATGTCCCCCTGAAGTATCGTTTTCTTGCCATTTATCCTACAATGTTGTATTATAACAATGGTTTTGGTAAATTGAAAAGAAATCATATCTGGAGGAGGCAAGGATGAAGATCCTGGTGATAGGAGGAGGAGGAAGAGAACATGCCCTTTGCTGGAAGCTCTCTCAGAGCCCAAAGGTGGATAAGATATACTGCGTTCCAGGAAATGCCGGCATCTCAGAGATCGCCGAGTGTCGAAAAGTTGAATACGAGAAAAATTTCCTTCCCCTTGTCCAGTTAGCCAGAGAGGAGGGGATTGACTTTACCGTAGTAGGACCGGAAGTCCCTTTGGTCAATGGAATTGTGGACTATTTTCAAAAAAGAAACTTAGCCATCTTCGGTCCCTCAAAAAAGGCTGCCTTACTGGAGGGAAGTAAGGTCTTTGCCAAGAGATTTATGAGGAAATATAGCATTCCCACTGCTGACTTTAAGGTCTTTTCGGATCCCGATAAAGCCATTGAGTATATAAAGAAGGAGAAAGCTCCCAAGGTGATAAAAGCTGATGGTTTAGCTGCCGGAAAGGGCTCCTTGGTGACCAATACAAAGGAGGAGGCTATAAAAGCGATAGAGCTCATTATGAAAAAAAGGGCCTTTGGTAAGGCGGGGGAAAAAATAGTGGTGGAGGAAAGGCTCAGGGGAAAGGAAATTTCCTTTTTTGTCCTCACCGATGGAAAGACCATCAAGCCACTTGTTTCCTCCCAAGATCACAAAAGAGTTTACGATGGGGATAAAGGCCCCAATACAGGAGGAATGGGAGCCTATTCACCTGCTCCCCTTACCCCTTCACTGTATAATAAAATACTGAAGAAGATAGTCATCCCCACCCTGGAGGGAATGAGAAATGAGGGAAGAGAATATAAGGGAGTTTTATATCTCGGCTTAATGATCGAAAGAGGAGAGCCAAAGGTCCTGGAGTTTAATGTCCGTTTTGGGGACCCCGAAACTCAGGTGATCCTTCCCCGCTTAAAGAGTGACCTATTGAAAGTGCTTTTGGCGGTGTATCACGGAGATTTGCACAAGATAAACCTTGAATGGCGTTCTCAGGCAGCGGTCTGCGTGATCCTGGCCTCGGGAGGTTATCCTGATAAATATGAAAAAGGGAAGCAAATTAAGGGCCTGGAGAATCTGTCCCGATCAAGAAATATATTCCCCTTTTATGCAGGGGTGAGCAAAGATGACGGGAAACTGATAACCAGTGGGGGGAGGGTAATAGGGATCACCGCTTTGGCTAAGGATTTGAAAGAGGCCATTCGAGAAGCTTACAGAGTGATAAACAAAGTTTACTTCGAGGGAATATATTATCGAAAGGATATTGGTTACAAGGGTTTGACAAAAAAGATACGTAGGGTAAAATAGGAAAAATAGAGAACGGAGGTGTTAAATGCTTCAAATTTTGATAAAGGGTGGCTGGATAATGGTTCCTCTTGGCCTCTGTTCTGTAATTGCCTTAGCCATCATCATCGAGAAATTCATAACCCTGGGAGCAATTGAACGCAAATCAGATAGATTCATAAGTACAATGCAGGAAATTTTAAAAAGCAATGATGATGATAATAAGAAGATAAACAGAATCATCGCCCTATGCGAGATGACCCCTTCCTCCTTAGCCCGTATTTTGCAAGCGGGGATTAAAAAGAAGGGCAGAGAGAAGACGGAAATTAAAGAGGCCATCCAGGACGCCGGATCTTCGGAAGTGCCCTATCTGGAAAGACATTTAAGAATTCTGGGAACCATTATCACCGTGTCCCCTCTTTTGGGATTACTGGGAACGGTGATGGGAATGATAAAGGCCTTTAATGTAATTTCCGTCCAGGGAGTAGGCCAGCCAGGGGCACTGGCAGGGGGAATTGCTGAGGCCTTGATTACCACTGCAGTGGGCCTTAGCATAGCTATTCCCAGCCTGGTGCTTTACAACTATTTTACCCATCGCACGGATAGGCTCATTCGAAAGCTGGAAAATGCCTCTACAGATTTTTTAGAATCCTTGTTGAGGAGGTGAAAAATGCGCTTTCGTCGTCCAAAGGCACGAAAAGAAGCGGCATTTGACCTTACTCCTCTCATTGATGTGGTATTCTTGCTCCTTATATTCTTTATGGTCTCCACTACCTTCGCCACCATCCGCCATGGAATAAAGGTAAACTTGCCCACCACTACTACACCCCAGGAAAGAATAGAAAAAAGCATTACAATTTCCATTACCAAGGATAATCAAATTTACATAGGTAAGAAATGGGTAAAAAAGGAAAACCTGGTTGCACTTTTAAGAAAAGAGCTAAAAGGTGAAGGAGGGCTGGTCGTCATTAATGCTGACAGGGATACTCTTCACGGTAAGGTAGTGGAGGTTATGGATTTAGCTAAACAAGCAGGAGCGAGTAAACTGGGAATTCTCACCATTCCAGAGGTGGGGAGAAAAAAGTGAAAAAAGGCAAAATAGACCAATTTAAACTTGCCCTTTTAATATCCTGTGCTGTTCATTTTTCCCTTCTTATTTTGTTTCCCGGCTCAAGATTTCCCTTTAAATCCCCTCCGAAGTATTTAGAGGTACATCTTATTAAAGTTGCTCCTAAACGCATCAGCGGCGGAACTCCGCAGATAAAAACAGCGAAAAAGGCGCCCGAGGTAAAAAAAATATCAATATCCAAGCTTCCTCCTCTCAAGGTCTCCCCCCTGCCCGGCCCAAAGCTTCCCATTCTTACACCTCCCGCGGAAGCTAAGGATGAGATGAGGGCCTCTTTTCCCACCCCTGAATTCGTCGTTCCCCTTAAAAGAGATATAGAATCCTCTCCTTATCCACCTCGATTCTTTTGGGAAAAGGGAACCATCGGGATTGAACATGGTGTTCCTGAAGAGGCTTATTTACCTCCCCGAGCTGCTTTACCATCAGCCGAGGGAGATTTTGCCTATGAAAGGAAAGAGCCAGAAGTGCAGCAGAGAGGAGCCAGGGTCAGAATTAAAGGGCCCCTGGGAATGAGAAAGATCTTCAGGAGGATCGAGCCTGTGTATCCCGAATGGGCAGAAAGACAGGGAATAGAGGGAAGTGTAGAACTCAGGCCATGGGTGCTTCCCAGCGGAGAGGTCAGACCTGATGTGGAGATTTTGCGCTCTTCAGGATGGTTAGAATTAGATGAGTGCGCAAGACAAGCTCTAATGCAGTGGAAATTTGAACCGATCAAAGGAAAAGAGATACAGGGAGGTGAAAGCTCAGTTGAATTTATCTTCACGTTCAAACAAAACCAGGAGGGCAAAAAGTAGATGAGCTTTTGAAGGAAAGCTTAGCAAGACCTTCCCTTAAATGCTTTTCTCATTAAAAGTAAGGTTGACAACCCCTGCCTTTTTGCTATATTTTGTATCACATATTTCCCCATCCTTCAAGTATCTCAAAAAAAGGTGTTTATATGCAAGAGGGTAAATTTCAATTAGTTACCGAGCTCAAGCCACAGGGAGATCAACCCCAGGCTATAGAGAAGTTAACCGAGGGCGTTCTCAAGGGCTACAGGGAACAGACCTTGATCGGGGTGACGGGATCAGGGAAAAGCCTGGATGGAGAAGAACCTATCCTCGTATCTGAGGGGGATGAGTTTAACCCACGGATAGTTAAAATAGGAAGGTTAGTAGATAAAATTTTGTCTCTTGATCCTCATCCTCAAATAAAAGGGGATACAACTTATAGCCCTGGAATATCTTCCTATTATGCCTTAAGCATAAGCCCTAAGAGCTGCCTGATTTCCTTAAAGCCTATAACTATGTTTATAAGACATAAAGCGCCTAAGAAGATGTACAAAGTGGAGACAGAGTGTGGTAGAGAAGTTACAGTTACAGGAGACCATAACTTCTGGGTCTTAAGAGAGGGAAAGCTCCAACTTTTAAAGACCGACAGGCTTTCTACTGGTGACTATATCCCTGTGCCGAGGTCCTTGCCCTCGCCTCAAAGGCCGATTGCTTATTTGAACTTATTTGAGCTATTTAACTCTGAAAATTATGTTTTTGTGAACAACGGATGGAAATTCTATGTAGAAGCCAACAAAATAGCGAAGAGGTTAATCACCTTAAAGGGGAGAAAGGCGATTTTCTCAGTTCTTTCCGATTATTATCAAGAGCCTAATAGCAAGCTCTACTCAATTTTGAAAAATATTAAAGGTCAAAAGATCCGCTTAAATGTGTTTTCTGGGATGTTAAAACAGTTATCTTATACTCCTTCCCTAAAGGAATTGTCCCAGGTTAAAATCACCAGTGGTAAGAGAGAATACATTCCGGCGATAATTCCCTTATCTGAAGAGTTTTTAAAGCTTTTGGGTTACTATCTGGCGGAGGGAAATGCTCAAGAAAGGTATTTCATCATTGGTGTAAGAGAAAATGGAGACTTTCAAGTCTCGAGGAGCTTATGGGTAAATTTATTGAAAATGCTTATCGGCTCCAAAGCCAAGGATAAACACCTTCCCTTCTTCTGGACCAAGCTTTCTCAACACCAATTGAGCGCAATGCTAAGAGCGTACTTTGAAGGTGATGGATGGATTGAAACAAATTCTGTCTGTGTCCTTACGGCCAGCAAACAGTTAGCCTCGGATCTTCTCCTTGCCCTTTTAAGATTTGAAATATGGGCCAGGGTTAAAAAAATTAGAAAGAGAGCTAATAATAGTAAACACAGGGGAGATTGGTACTGGAAGATATCGATTTCCGCGCAGGAGAATTTACGAAATTTTGCCGAGCATATAGGGTTTATTACTGCGAGAAAGAAGCAAGCTTTGCAAAATTTGCTTCATCATAAAGCTGATTCTAATGTAGATGTTCTACCCGGGTGTAAGGATTTAATTGTAAGATGGGCAAGAATTTCCTCAATCAGCTCTATTTCTTATAATAAAAAATATGTCTACGATGTAAGCGTAAAGGATGATGAAACTTTTTTAGCCGGCAGAGGGGGATTGTTCCTCCACAACACATTCACTATGGCCAATGTAATCCAAAATGTGCAAAAGCCGACCCTGATCATCTCTCATAATAAGACCTTAGCGGCGCAGCTATTCAGTGAGTTTTCCTCCTTATTCCCTCATAATAGAGTAGAGTATTTTGTCTCTTACTACGATTATTACCAGCCTGAGGCCTATGTTCCTCAGACCGATACTTACATTGAGAAGGACGCCTCCATCAATGACAAAATAGACAGAATGAGGCATTCGGCCACTCGTTCTTTATTGGAGCACCGCGATACTATAATTGTGGCCAGTGTCTCCTGTATATACGGGTTAGGATCACCCAAGGATTACCGGGAGATGCTCTTGAGGCTCAAGGTAGGGGAGGAAATACCCCGCACAAGGATCTTAAAGAAACTGGTGGAGATGAGGTATGAGCGAAACGATGTTGATTTTTCCCGAGGAAAATTTCGGGTGAGAGGGGACATAATTGAGGTCTTTCCAGCTTATGAGGAGGAGGCGATAAGAATAGAATTATGGGGAGATGAGATAGAAAGGATCTCCCTATTTGATCCCTTAACCAGGAGCACGCGTAACAGCCTCGAGGAGATTTACATTTATCCCGCCACTCATTACCTGGCTCCTCCAGACAGGTTGGAATATGCTATAAGGAGCATAGAGAAGGAACTCAAACAGAGGTTAAGGGAGCTACGATCTCAGGGAAAGCTCTTGGAAGCCGAGAGATTGGAGTCAAGGACAAAATACGATCTGGAAATGATAAGAGAGGTGGGATATTGCACGGGGATAGAGAATTACTCTCGTTATTTTTCGGGAAGAGCTCCGGGCGAAAGACCCTCTTGCCTTATCGATTATTTTCCCAAGGATTATCTGCTTTTCATTGACGAATCTCATCAGACCATCCCTCAGCTTCACGCTATGTACGGAGGGGACAAATCCCGCAAGGATAACCTGGTAAACTATGGCTTTCGCCTTCCCTCGGCTTACGACAATCGTCCCTTAAAATTCTCCGAATTTGAAAGTCTTATAAATCAGGTTATTTATGTCTCAGCTACCCCCTCCGCTTATGAGCTAAGAAGAAGTCAGCAGGTGGTGGAACAGCTCATCCGTCCCACAGGACTGGTAGACCCCAAGATCACGGTAAAGCCTGCCACTCAGCCAGTAGACGACCTTTTAGAGGAGATTAAGAAACGGGTGGAGAAGCACCAGAGAGTCTTGGTGACCACCTTAACCAAGCGGATGGCCGAGGACCTTACCAGCTACTTAGAGGACTTAGGGATAAGAGTGAGATATCTTCACTCTGAGGTGGAAACCATAGAAAGGGCGAAGATCTTGAGAGATTTGAGATTGGGGAAGTTCGATGTCCTGGTGGGAATTAACCTCTTGCGAGAGGGATTGGACCTGCCCGAGGTATCCTTGGTTGCCATTTTAGATGCAGATAAGGAGGGATTTTTGCGCTCGGAGACGTCCCTGATACAGATGGCGGGAAGAGCTGCTCGTAATATAGATGGAGAGGTAATTCTTTATGCCGATGAGATAACCTCTTCTATGAGGCGAGCTTTAAAGGAGACGGAAAGAAGAAGAAAACTCCAACTGGAATACAATAAAAAACATAACATCACTCCTCAAACCATCCATAAGGCTATTTTGGCGGATATCGAAACTTACACCGCGGATAAATACGAAGGAATGAAGGTGAGAGAGGAAAAGGAGGAATATGTGCCTCCTTCGGAAGTTCCACGTTTGATAAAAATCTTAGAGAAAAGAATGAGGAAAGCGGCGGAAAATCTTGAGTTTGAAAAGGCTGCTCAATTTCGAGATAGAATAAAGGAGTTAAAAAGAATAAAAACAAAACCACTGAAGAGGCTGAGCACTCACTGAGAAAAATAAATATACCTGCTAAAGAAGAACTTAGGATATAATTTTCCAGTGATCTCAACAACTTCAGTGGTTACATTTTATAAGAAAGGAGAGGTTCTATGTCTTATGGTCTTGCACTCGCTTTGTTAGGTGCAGCATTAGCGGTTGGGTTAGCTGGCTCTGGTTCCAGCATTGGCATTGGCTATGTGGGGCAGGCAAGCGCGGGTGCGATGAGCGAGAGTCCGGAGAATTTCGGAAGGTATCTTATCCTTACCGCCTTGCCAGGAACACAGGGAATTTACGGTTTCATCGCCGCTTTTCTTATAATGATGAAGATAAACCTCTTAGGAGGAGCGCCCCTTAAGTTGACAACTGCCCAGGGATGGGAACTTTTTGCCTCCAGCCTTCCCATCGCGATTGCTGGGATGATCTCGGCCATCCATCAGGGGAAGGTCTGTGCAGCTGCGATAGGACTTACTGTGAAAAGACCGGCTGATTCTATGAAGGGTATGGTTCTGGCCGTGTTTGTGGAGTTTTATGCCGTATTGGGGCTTCTCGTTACCATTTTCCTGGTAACGGGGGTGAAAATTTAATTCTCTCCCGTAAAAGGGGGACGGTGTGTCTTAGAGAGGGGGGAAACATTCCCCCCTTATCAAATATCTTAATTCTCAGGGAGAAGGAAATGAGTCTGGATGATATCATAAAGAAAATTGAGACAAAGACCTCACAGGAAGTGGAGAAAATAAAGCAAGAGGCTCTTGAGGAAAGGGAAAAAATCATTAAGGAGGCAAAAGAAGAGGCCAATAGAGTTAAGAAGAATGTAATGGAGAGACTTAAGAAGGAGGCAGAGGCTGAGAAGAGGCAAAGGATGATCAGAGTGAGGATGGAGGAAAGGAAAAAACTTCTGGAATTAAAGCGGGAGATTATGGATAAATTGTTCAAACGGGCAAAGGAAGAACTTGACGATCTTCCCAGGGAGGAGTACCTTAATTTGCTAAGAGAATCTCTTCTTTCCCATATAGACTCTCAGGATGAGGAAATTGTGGTCTCTCCACAGGATAAGGAGTGGATAGAGGGAAACCTCATTATGGAATTAAGGAAAGGTTTAGGGGAAAGGATGAAAAAGGAGTTAAAGGTTTCTCCAGAGCTTAGTAAGGAAGAAAGAGGATTCATCCTCCGGAAGGAGGGAAAGCAGGTAAATTATACCTTCTCGGCTCTTTTTGCTTCGTTAAGGGAGCAACTGGAATTAGAGGTTGCCAGGAGATTATTTGCCTGAATTTTAAAAAATATTGGTGCGAAACAACCTTCTCCACCTCAGCAAGCATCTGGAAAGGGTCAATTATCTTCACCGGCTCGTCCCTTAAGCCAAGTGCTTTTCTTATGAATGCCAGTCACCGAAATTGACCCTAAATCAAGGGGAACGCGGTCGGGCACCTCGTGATTTATAGCTTTTTTTACTCTTTCTCGTGACGTCATTGCTCCATCTCCTCTTTGGAGTTCATTCCCCTCTTCTTCTGAGAAGTGTATGTATCGTCACGGCGATAAGGATAAGTAAGCCGTAAATCACCTGAGTCCAAAATCCAGAAAGACCTGCTGCGATAATCCCCGCCTCTAAGGAGCCTATGAGGAAAGCTCCTATGAAAGTTCCCAGTATACTTCCCTCACCTCCAAACATAGAAGTCCCACCTACAAACACGGTAGCGAACGTCGTCAACATATAGCCTTCTCCCATTGTAGGCCACCACTTCAGCATTCTAAAACTAT
>CAYSEE010000004.1:0-13884 GCA_964429955.1 uncultured Clostridia bacterium
CTTCCCTGTCTTGGGAGGAGCTACAATGAGGCCTCTTTGCCCTTTTCCCAGAGGAGCAATTAGGTCAACTAAGCGGCAAGAGATATCCCCCGAATTGGTCTCCAGGGTAATTCGTTCCTGAGGGTAAAGAGGGGTAAGGTTCTCAAAGAGGGTTCTTTGTCGTGCTTTTTCCGGGTCATCTCCATTTACTGATTCTACTTTTAACAGAGCGAAGTAATTTTCATTTTCCTTTGGAGGGCGAATTTGGCCACTCACTGTGTCCCCCTCTCGAAGGTTAAAACGTTTAATTTGGGAGGGAGACACATAGATATCATCTGGTCCGGAAATATAGTTAGAACAACGAAGAAATCCATAGCCTTCATCTAAGATATCCAGTACTCCTGACCCGTAAACAACCTTTTCCTGGTCAATTTCGTTTTGAATGATCTTAAATATAAGGTCCTGTTTTTTCAAATGCCTATAATCCGGTATATTTCTTTCCTCTGCTATTTCGTGAAGTTCCTTGATATTTTTCCTTTGCAGCTCAGCAACGTCCATTCTTAAACCTCCTTGTCGCATAAGGAAGGCTATACAATTACTGCCTGAGCTATCACATAGTCATTGTTATGGGAGAGGGTAATGAAAATTTGTCTTATCCCCCTTTTCTGCGCTATTTTTTTTGCTCTCCCCTTCAGGGTGGCATAGGGTTTCCCATTTTCCCTTGATAATACCTCTATATCTTGCCAGCTCGCACCAAATCCTAAGGATTTAAATATGGCCTCCTTAGCAGCAAACCTTCCCGCTATATAGGTAAATTTTGTCTTCTTTCTTAACTGTTCAGCCTCCATCTCCTTAGAGGTAAGAATTCTTTTCTCAAATCGAATCCCCCATCTCTGGACGGTCTTCTTTATTCTTTCTATTTTGACGAGATCTATTCCTATTCCCTTGATCACTATCTACCCCTTAATTAATTTTATCATCTCTCTTACCGCTTGCTCCATTCCCACCAGACAAGCCCGGGAAATGATAGAATGGCCTATGCTTAGTTCCTCTATTTCCTTTATCAAGCATATTCTTTCTACATTTTGATAGTTTAATCCATGCCCCGCATTCACCCCTAAGCCAATTTTCTTCGCTAATATGGCTGCTCCAGCAAGTTTTTCCAATTCAGTGTCTGTCTCAAGAGGACTTTTAGCTTCAGCGTAAATTCCCGTATTCAGCTCTACAAAATCGGCACCCAATTTCTGGGCCTTTCTTACACTACTTGTGGTAGGGTCGATAAACAGGGAGACCAAAACCCCCCTTTCGTGAAGAAGATCTATTGTCTCCTTTAACCTTGAATTATCCTGGGAGAGATTTAATCCTCCCTCAGTGGTTATCTCCCCCCTTTTTTCTGGAACGAGGGTAGCCAGATCCGGTTTCACCGTCAGGGCAATTCTTACTATCTCCTCGCTGGTTCCCATTTCAAGGTTTAATTTAGTTTTTATTGTAGATCTGAGAATTTTCAAATCCCTTTCCTGAATATGCCTTCTATCCTCCCTTAAGTGCACGGTTATTCCCTCTGCTCCTCCTAATTCCGCCAGGAAGGCAGCAGCTACGGGATCCGGTTCTTTAGCCTTTCTTGCCTCTCGCAGAGTAGCTATATGATCCACGTTCACACTTAATCTTGGCATTCCAAGCTCTCCCTTTTCATAAATCCACTCTTTTTAATTCTTTCTATCGCTTCTTTTATTCTCTCCTCGCTTACCGTTAAGGCAATTCTTACATATCCTTCTCCATAAGAGCCAAATCCTATCCCAGGGGTAACTACTATTCCACATTGTTTCAGGAGTTTTTCGGCAAATTTCAAAGAGGAGAGGTGCCCAGGGATTTTTGCCCAGATGTAAAAAGTGGCCTGAGGTGGGTTTACTTTCCAGCCTATTTCCCCTAAGCCTTTTATCAGGATATCCCTTCTTCGTTGATATACTCTTCGCATTTTTTGTGATATTTCCTCCTCCATTTTTAAAGCCTCTGCTCCCGCCTCCTGAATGGCTTGAAAGACACCGGAGTCTATGTTAGTTTTAACCTCACCCAGGGCCTCTATTATCCTTTGGTTTCCGGCAACAAAGCCTATTCGCCAACCGGTCATATTAAACGTCTTGGATAGGGAGTGAAATTCCACCCCTATTTCCTTAGCTCCTTTTACTTCAAGAAGGCTAATGGGTTGGTGCCCATCGAAAAAAATTTCCGAATAAGCAAGGTCGTGACATATTACTATGTTAAACTCCTCAGCAAAACTTATTACTTCCTGGAAAAAATTCCTGCTCGCTGTTGCTGCAGTTGGATTATTGGGATAATTGAGAAATAGGATCTTTGCTCTTTGAGCTGCTTCTTTATTTATTTCCCGCAAGGAGGGTAGGAAATGATTTTCTTCCCTGAGGGGTATCGGAAAAGGTCTACCTCCAGCAAATATAACCCCTGCTCTATAGACGGGATAAGCAGGATCAGGGACCAGGGCGAAATCACCGGGATTGATCAAAGCCAAGGAAATATGAGCTATACCCTCCTTGGATCCAATCAGAGTAAGGATCTCCTTTTCCGGATCTAATTTTACTCCAAATCTTTTTCTATACCAATGAGAGGCAGCCTGACGAAAGGAAAGGAGGCCTTCGTAGCTGGGATAACGGTGATTTTGAGGATTTTTAGCTGCTTGAGACAGTTTTTCAATAATAGGAGGAGGAGTTGGAAGGTCGGGATCTCCTATTCCCAAATCAATAATATCCTTTCCCTCTTCTCTTAACCCTCTTTTAACCTTATCTAATTGGGCAAATAGGTAAGGAGGAAGCTGATTTAGTCTTTTCGCCTTTTCTATCTTAACGTTCATTTTTTCCTTTCCTTAAGTGACGAGAGGTGTTCAAGATACTTGAGGGGGCAACGTTTCACGTTTCCCCACAGGCGACCCGATCGGCAAAGCCGACCCTCGCTGAGGAATTTTTGAAATTCCGATACTTCAAAAATAACTGGATGTCTTGAATATAAATTGGTAATCCTGTTCAAAAGTTCACATTCAGGGGTTAGTGCTTATGCTTTGGGTAGGAAATTCATACATTTGTCTTGATTCCTAAGGCATCTTGCAGATCATACAGCCCCTTTTTCTGTTTGCTGATGAATTTAGCCCCTAAAATAGCCCCCTGGGCAAATATTTGACGGGATTCAGCCCGGTGGGTGATTTCTAACCTTTCCCCCTCTCCAGCAAAAAGCACCGTATGCTCTCCTACGACACTCCCTCCCCTTATCGCATGGATGCCAATTTCTTTCTTACTTCTACCTTTTCCCAGTCCCTTTCTTCCGTATACTCCTACTCGGGATAAATCTTCTCCTTCTGCCTTAGCTATAATTTGAGCGATCCTCCTGGCTGTTCCGCTGGGAGCATCTTTCTTATTTCGATGGTGCACTTCTACAATTTCCTTATCAAAGTCCTTTCCTATGGCTTTGGTTATTTTCTCCACCACCTTGAACAGAAGGTTAATCCCTATGCTCATATTAGGGGAGATAAGGATGGGGATATTGCGAGAGGCTTCCTTTATCCGAGCATATTCGCCTTCTTTAAAGCCGGTTGTCCCAATGACCATTGGTATTTTTTCTCTCTTGGCGGTCTCGAGATGTGCCAGGGTTGCTGAAGGAGTAGTGAATTCGATGATAACAGCACCCGGTTGAACCACTTCTTCCAGCCCTTCTCTTATCTCAACACCCTCTATGTCCTTTCCTATAAGGGGATGGGCGGGAGCCTCGATGGCCCCTATTAATTCCATCTCTTTTGTCTGGCGAACTTTGGCTATGACTTCCCTTCCCATCCTTCCACAGGCACCGCACACGATGACCTTAATCATATTTAAATTCCTTTTTATTTTCCATCTCTCACTTGACAAGATTTTGAGGGGGACGCTTCCAGGATATTAACAAAGTCAAATGCCAAAATCAGGATAAAAATTTTGGGGAAGACTTTTCCTTAATTATTCGCCAGGACGATTACGCTGGGAAGGTTTATTAGGAAATTTTAATTCTATTATTTTTGGTTGTCAATATTATGGTGGAGGCGGAGGGAATCGAACCCTCGTCCAGGGATAAGGACACCAAAACATCTACATACTTAGTCTACATTTTGGGTTTCATCTTCCTCTCTCCTGTAGACGGGATAGAAGGAAGATTAGCAAGGGTTAGGTTCACCTTGCTCCCCCCTTGCTTAAGAACAAGGCTAACTCTGCTGTCTTCCACTTTCTCTGTTTCGCAGAGTAAAAAACAGAGAAGCGTAGCTCTTAGCTCAGGCTAGGAGCTAATGCCAATGGATTTAAGTTGGCGCTTAGTTTATGACTGGATGGATTTACAAGGTATCCAGACATCCCTTGGTATGCAGTTTTGGCTTCTTTATCCCTGTCGAAGCCACATCGCCCCCTTCTATTTTATTTAAATTTTTCCCTTCTTTTCAAAGTGCGCCTTATCTCCTTTTCTACCGTCTTCTCTTTAAGCTTTTCCCTCTTGTCATAGAGCCTTTTTCCCTTAGCTAAGCCTATCTCTAATTTAACTTTTCCTTCTTTAAAGTATACACTTAATGGAATTAATGTCAACCTTTTTTGAGTTAAAGTTCCGATCAAACTTTTGATCTCGTTCTTATGAAGGAGCAGCTTTCTTTCCCTTTTAGGGTCGTAGTCAACTTGACTGCTGTTGGAGTAGGAAGCTATATGTAAGTTATATAAGAATACCTCACTATCTTTTATTCTAATGAAACTATTGGTAAAGCTTACCCTTCCCTCTCGAACGGATTTAACTTCCGCTCCCTTAAGGACAATTCCTGCCTCCCACTTCCTCAGGATTTCATATTCATATCTCGCTTTCTTATTGACGATCAAACCAATCCCTTCTTTTCATCCTAATTTTATCACTTTATTTGGATTCGTCAACTTACTGCATTATATAACGTTTAGCTCCCCAGATAGCCTATGTTAAAGAGAAATTTAATTAAGATAATCCCTATACTGATAAAGACTATCCAGGAAAAATAATACCTTACGTAAGCCCCTCTTAGCCTTTTATTCAACATAGCTCCTAATTGAGAGCCGATCAGAGAGCCAGATAAAATGCAGGCCACCAGCGTGAAGTTTACGTTTCCCTTTAAAAAATGAGTTAGGGCTCCATACCCTGAGGTGAAGATAATCTGGAAAAGATCCGTTCCTATAGCCACACTGGTGGGAATTCCAATCAAGTAAATCATGGAAGGGCTCATAATGAAGCCTCCTCCCACTCCTAAGAGCCCAGAAAGCATTCCTACCCCAAATCCCAGGCCAATTATACTCCATATAGAGATGGAGCTTATCCTGGAGGTGGGCAGGGAAACCTTAGGAGGAATCCTTACCCGTTGAATTCTTTGAGAAAACCTCGTCTCCACTACCCCACCTCGAGGGGGTCTTTTTTTCGCCTTTCTGCTTTCGAGGAACATGGAAATTCCTACAAAAAGGAGGAGAATTACATAGATCACACTCACCCAAAGGTACATTTTGCTAACTATATGATGGTGGATAGTGATATTCCCCAATCTTTTTAGTTGCATTAAGAGTCGTGCTCCTATTTCTGCTCCTCCTATCGAACCCATCAGGATAAGACCAGCAAGTCTATAATCTATATGCCCATAACTTCTGTGTTTTAAACTCCCCGCTACAGATGTCCCTATCATCTGGCAAAGGCTGCT
The DNA here is from genome assembly GCA_964429955.1 of uncultured Clostridia bacterium. Classification (GTDB taxonomy): domain Bacteria; phylum Aerophobota; class Aerophobia; order Aerophobales; family B47-G16; genus CAYSEE01. The sequence goes on from CAYSEE010000004.1 coordinate 5,702, forward strand.
ACCCACAGCGATGTTATAGGGAATGTTAAATGCTACGTTGAGCATAGGAGTAAGCAGGAATCCCCCTCCTACCCCAAACAGTCCTGAGAGAACCCCGATGATAAGTCCTAACCCAACCAATCCAATACAGTTCATCATTTTCCTCCTAGAAGAATTTTACCCGGATTTGGTTCACTGTTTTGGTAGTATATTATAATCCAGAAGTAAGTCAAGGTTTCGAGGGATTGGCCTGTGTTGGCCTTTGATAACTTGACTTATTTAAAAGATTAAAGTAGAATAAGTTATCTTAACTGAAAAGGAGAGGGCTAAGCTATGGAAATTAAGGAAAAAGGGAAACTAAGGATTAAGGGAAAGGTGGTTGCTCAACAGCCGATGAGCGAGCTAACCTCTCTGAGGATAGGGGGAATAGCGGATTTCTTTGTAGTTCCTGAGGATTTGGAAGACCTAAGAGCGGTTTTGGATTTTTGCAGAGAAAACGATCTTCTCTTCTTTATCATTGGCAATGGGACAAAACTATTGGTTCGCGACGAGGGATTTAGGGGGGTAGTAATTAAGTTAGGAAATTCGTTTAAGCAAATAGAAAACCATGGGAAGGAAATAAAAGTAGGAGCTGGCGTAAATTTGCCTGTTTTGATAAATTTTGCTGCAGAAAAGTCACTCTCAGGCCTGGAGTCTTTGGCTGGAATTCCGGGAACAGTTGGGGGAGCAATAGTGAGGAATGCTGGCGCTTTTGGGCAGACCCTCTCCCAGAGGATTTTGTCTATAAAGGTATTGGACGGAAATAATAGTGATCTAACTCTTTCCAAGGAAGATGTAAAGTTTGGCTATCGAACAAGTAGCTTTTTGGGGAAAAAGGAATGGGTGATAATTGAGATTGGGCTGAGCTTATTTCCCGGAGAGAAAAGGGAAATTCTTATGCGTCTGGAGGAAGCAAAGAAGAAAAAAGCCATAACTCAGCCTCTTTCCTTTCCTTCTGCAGGGTGTGTATTTAAAAATCCCCCCTCTTTTTCTGCCGGCCTTCTTATTCAACAAGCGGGCTGCGCTGGAATGAGAGTAGGAGATGCCCAGGTATCCCTTCAACATGCTAACTTTATAATAAACAGGGGAAAAGCTACGGCTAAGGATATGATTAGCTTGATGAGAGAAGTGCAAGAAAGGGTTAAGGATAAGTTTGGCATTACCTTAGAAACTGAGCTGGAGATAATCTAAATTGGCAGAGAAGATCTGTATTCTAAAAGGGGGAATTTCTCCGGAAAGGGAGATTTCATTAAAAAGCGGGGAAGCGGTAGAAAAGGGATTAAGAGAGGTAGGCTATAAGACTTTTAGCTTAGATACGCGGAGAGAGGACTTTTTTAACAGGTTAGTCAAGGAAAAACCAGATGTTGTTTTCATTGCTCTTCACGGACCTTATGGTGAAGATGGCACGGTGCAGGGCGTTTTAGAACTATTGGGAATTCCTTATACTGGTTCGGGCGTTCTTTCCAGCGCTTTGGCTATGGATAAAGCAGGTTCCAAAAGGATTTTTGCCTCTTATGATATTCCCTTTCCCCAGTTTCAAGTATTGGAGAAAAGAAGGAAGAGCAGGATAAAGCCTGAACTTTCCCTTCCCTTAATCATTAAGCCGGTCAGGGGGGGCTCTACCTTAGGAGTAAGTCTGGCGAAGGATAAAGCCGAAATAGAGAAAGCTCTGGAAAAGGCCTTTTGTTACGATAGCTCTTGTGTTATAGTAGAGGAGTATATCCAGGGAAGGGAGGTCACGGTGGGAATAATAGAGGACCCCGAGCCCAGAGCTTTGCCTATCATAGAGATTCTACCTAAAAGAGAGCTTTACGACTATAAAGCAAAATATACAGATGGTTTTTGTGAATTTATTACCCCCGCTCCCCTTAAGAAAAGTGATTATCTTAAGGCAGAAAAGATGGCCTTAAGAGCCTACCAGGCTTTGGGTTGCCGGGATTTCGCTCGGGTGGATATGATAATAAGGGAAGGTAAGATATATCTTTTAGAGGTAAATACGATACCCGGAATGACCGAGAAAAGCCTTCTCCCTCGAGCAGCTCGAGCAGAGGGGATAAGTTTTTCTGAACTTGTGGATAAGATAGTGAAGTCAGCCCTTAAGAGAAAATCGAAGTTCCCGGTGACAAATTATCCAGCAAAGAATGAGATTTGAAGAGCATGCCTCGGAAAAAGCCAAAAGAAGGATAAAGGCTTTTGTTTTTTTAATTTTTCTTTTTTCTTTGCTGGTAATGATACTGAGATATCCATTAACTCTTCCCTATTTTGAAATCAATAATGTCCGGGTGGAAGGAGAGAATAGATTATCGGAAGCTATAGTACTGCAATGGGCAAATGTTCCTCTTCGAGAGTGCATTTTTGAGATAAATTTGAGAAAGATAGCCCAGAGATTGGAATTGAAGCCAAGGATTAAAAGGGCAGAAGTTAAAAGACGTCTCCCCTCCACGGTTACCATTCATATAGAGGAAAGAATGCCCTTTGTTTATCTTAATTATAAGAATTTGCTCTGGGAAGTGGATGAGGAGGGGGTGATTCTGGGTGAGGCAGAAGAGGCGCAGAATTTACCTGTAATTACAGGACTTAGTTCATTTTCTGAAACAGAAAAGATAAAACAGGGGTTAAAAATTGTTCAGATTTCCAAAAAGGTAGGGGTATCATTTTCAGAGATAAACGTCCAGGGAAAAATAACAGGGTATTTAAAGGGAGGAATTAAAGTTTATTTAGGAGATCGTTTGGACTACCTTTCTTACCTTCCCCTCATTTTAGCAGATATTAAAAAAGAGGGGAAGAAAATTGAGTATATAGACCTCCGTTTTAATGGACAGATAGTGGTGAAACCGAAGTAAATTAAGTTGAAACTTTGAAAGTTGTCTTCGATGATTCCTTTGGAGTGTAGAGTTTTCTTCTCTGGGCAGGGGAGATTTGAACCTGGAGTCGGCAACCTATTAAATTTATCAAGTTGCCCGCCGAGGATGTTTTGGATAAGCGACCGTTCCAAAACACCGAGGGAAAGGAGCAACAATGAAAACGCCGAATCCGGGTTGAATCTTTTCTTTTCCTGAAGTGAGGGCTAAATTGAGAAGGGATTTGGTGGTAGGGTTAGATATAGGAACTACCAAGATCTGCACCCTTATTGCTAAAGTAAAAGAGAAAGGTGATTTTGAAGTTGTGGGAATAGGAAAAGCTCCTTCACGTGGCTTAAGCAAAGGAGTGGTTATTAATATTAAGAAGACCTCTGAGGTAGTTGAAAAGTCGGTGAGGCGAGCGGAATTCGATGCTGGTTTGAAGGTGAGGCGAGCCTGGGTCAGCATAGCTGGAGCCCATATTCAGGGTAGAGATAATCGGGGTCTTATCAAGATAGAAAAGGAGGACAGGGTTATCACTCCCAGGGACGTGGAGATGCTGCTGAAAGATGCCTCCCGGCTTATTCTTCCTGCAAATAGGGAGATTATCCACGTTCTTCCTCAAGAATTTCTCATCGATGACCAGGATCAGATAAAAGAGCCCGTCGGAATGAGAGGAGCGCGTTTAGAGGCAAAAGTTCACATTATCACTGCCTCCTCCAGTCACCGACGAAATATCGAGGAAAGCCTTCGTCAAGCAGGATATGAACCTGAGGGAGTGGTCCTGCAATCCTTAGCCTCTGGAATGGCTACATTATCCCCTGAAGAACAAAATTTAGGGGTGGTTCTTTTAGATATAGGAGGAGGAACTACTGATTTGGCCATATTTTTAAAGGGGGGGATGAGATTTACCCATGTTTTAGGAGTAGGAGGCTATCATATCACCAATGACATAGCAGTTGGTCTTCATACCACCAGGACGGAGGCGGAGGAGATAAAGATAAAATATGGATCTGCCTTGATGGACTCATTGAAGATGAACGAAGAGATTCAAGTGAAAAGGGTAGCTGGAAGAGGAGCTTACCGGATAAAGGCGGAGCAGTTGGTCAGGATAATTCAGATGCGAGTGGAGGAGATATTTGAATTAGTGGACAGAGAATTAAAGAAAAGTGGGTATAAGGATTTGATAACAGCCGGCACCGTGCTTACTGGGGGATGTTCTCTCCTCAGGGGAATTAAGGAAAAGGCAGAGGAAAAGTTAGGTTTGCCAGCGAGGATAGGCTATCCTCGTATAAGTAATTCAGAGGAACTTAATAGCCCTATTTATGCTACTGCAATTGGGCTTATCCTTTATGGAATAAGGGAAAGAGAAAAGCTCGCCTCCAAGGATAAGCTTGGGATGAGAATTAAAGAATGGCTTAAGGATTTCTTCTAATTTTTTATGAAAGGAGATATCGATTGCATTACGATGTTAAGGATTTAAAGCTTGCCCCACAGGGAAAAGTTCGCATCGAGTGGGCAGATTCAATGATGCCTGTCTTGCGGTTGATAAGGGATAGATTTTCCCGGGAGAGACCTTTAAGAGACATAAGGATTAGTGCCTGTCTTCATGTGACTTCTGAGACGGCAAATCTCGTGAGGACGTTGAAGGCAGGGGGGGCTGAAGTTCGATTATGTGCCTCCAATCCCCTTTCCACCCAGGATGAGGTTGCCGCCTCTCTTGTGGAAGATTACGGAATTAGCGTCTTCGCCATCAGAGGCGAGGATAAGGAAAGTTATTATGATCATATTCATAATACGCTAAGTATAAGTCCTCAACTCACATTGGATGACGGAGCGGATTTGGTTTCCACCATTCATTCAAAGAGACAGGATCTGACAGATGAGATCATAGGAGGAACAGAGGAGACCACTACGGGAGTGATCAGGTTAAAAAGTATGGCTAAGGAGGGTGTGCTAAAATATCCTATAGTTGCCGTAAACGACGCTGATACGAAACATCTCTTTGATAATCGCTATGGAACCGGCCAATCCACTATTGATGGAATACTTCGCGCTACCAATGTGCTTTTAGCTGGCTCTACCTTTGTGGTCTGTGGCTATGGGTGGTGTGGCCGAGGAATAGCTATGAGAGCTAAGGGGATGGGGGCGAAGGTAATAGTATGTGAGGTAGATCCCTTGAGGGCCTTGGAGGCCACGATGGATGGATATCTGGTGATGCCCTTAAAAGAGGCCTGTCCCCTTGGGGATATATTTGTCACCAGCACAGGAGATAGAGATGTAATTCACAAGGAGCACTTTGAATTGATGAAGGACGGGGCTATAGTCGCCAACGCCGGTCATTTTAATGTAGAAATTAACTTAGAGGATTTGGAAGAAATAGCCATTAAGAAAAGAAAGATAAGGGAAGACATTCAGGAATTTAGTTTGAGAAACGGAAAAAGGATTAATCTATTGGGAGAAGGCAGGTTGGTTAACTTGGCTGCTGCTGAGGGTCATCCTTCTCTGGTGATGGATATGAGTTTTGCCAATCAGGCCCTTTGTTGCGAATATCTGGTAAAAGAGGGGAAAAACCTGAAAAATGAGGTTTACAAAGTTCCCGAGGATATCGACAGTCAGGTTGCCAGATTAAAGCTTGAGAGTATGGGAATTGAAATTGATGAGTTAACAGAGAAGCAAAAAAAATATCTTTCCTCTTGGAAAATGGGAACATAAAAGGAGTAGTTAAGATGATGGCGGTAATAGAAACTGGAGGAAAACAATACAAGGTAAGCCCGGGTTCTGTGATAAGTGTGGAAAAGCTAAATGCGAAAGTTGGAGAGGAAGTTGTTTTGGACAAGGTGTTGATGGTGAAAGAGGACGATGAGGCCATTTTTGGTCATCCCGTAGTGGAGGGAGTTAAGGTGGTGGCTGAGGTATTGAGGCAGCACAGGGAGAAAAAAATCATAGTCTATAAGTTCAAGAGGCGCAAGAATTATCATCGCAAATATGGACATCGTCAGCCTTTCACGCAACTAAAGATAAAGGAAATCCAATGTAAAAGATAGTCCTAATTTGCCGGAGAGGTGGCTGAGCGGTTGAAAGCGGTTGATTCGAAATCAACTGAGTGCCTTCTCGGTGCTCCGTGGGTTCGAATCCCACCCTCTCCGCCATAGATATACAAAGGGATCAAAAGTGGAATTGTTCAAAGTGCTCAAGAAAATGGGCCATGAGGAAGTGGTGTTTAGGAATGATTTATCCTCAGGGTTAAGGAGCATTATAGCTATACACAGTACTGTTCTGGGACCTGCCTTGGGCGGTGTGCGGATGTGGAACTATAATTCTGAAGAAGAAGCGCTGAGAGATGTGCTATGTCTTTCCCGGGGGATGACTTATAAAAATGCAGCTATGGGCTTAAATTTAGGGGGAGGAAAAGCCGTTATAATAGGTGATCCTCATAAGGATAAATCTGAAGAACTTTTTAGAGCTTTTGGGAAATTTGTAGAAAGCTTAGGAGGCCGATATATCACTGCCGAGGATGTGGGTACCTGTAAGGAAGATATGAACTATATATCTCAAGAGACCTCTTATGTAACCGGATTAGAGGGAAAGAGTGGAGATCCATCACCTATAACAGCTTACGGGGTGTTCTTAGGAATAAAAGCCTGTATAGAATGGGTCTTTGGCAGTGATGATCTTAAGGAGAAAACGGTAGCCGTTCAGGGACTTGGCCATGTAGGTATGGAACTGGCAAGACTTCTTTACGAGGCGGGAGCAAGCCTGATAGTAGCGGACATATATCCGGAGAGAGCGAAAAAGCTTCAACGAAAATTTCCAGAGGTACAAGCGGTGGAACCCGAGGAAATTTACGGGGTTTGGTGTGATATCTTTTCACCCTGTGCTTTAGGAGCGGTAGTAAACGAGAACACTGTTGAGCAGCTTAAGTGTAAGATAGTAGCTGGCTCAGCTAATAATCAGTTAGAAGATGATGCCTTGGCCGAAAGACTTTCTCAAAGGGGGATTCTTTATGCTCCAGATTACATCATCAACGGTGGCGGCGTGATAAACATAGCTGAGGAATTAACAGGCTTACCTTATAACAGGGAAAGGGTTTTGAGTAAACTTTCCGTTATACCTATGAGGTTAAAGGAAGTTTTTCATCTTTCGTTGAGTGAAAATATCACCACAGTTAAAGCCGCAGAAATCATAACCTCTAAAAGATTTAAAGTAAGAGGAAATTAGCTATGACCTTGAAAAACCTGAATGTGATTCTTGAGAAAATATCTTCCTATGTGGATCCGGATGAGATAGTTGATCTTACCTGTCGGCTTATCCGGAGAAAGACGGTAAATCCCCCTGGAGACGAACATTTAGTCAAGGGAATAATAATGGAGAGCTTGAAGGAGTTAGGGGCTAAGATCAAGATCCTGGAAAAGGAGAAAGGTCGCCCCAATGTCCTCGGCTACATAGGTGAGGGAAAACCCTCTGTAGCTATTCTCGCTCATATGGATGTAGTTCCTCCGGGAAATGGATGGGAGGGCGATCCCTTCTTGCCCAAAGTGCGGGAGGGGAAAATATATGGACGAGGAGCTCTGGATGATAAGGGTCCTTATGCGGCAGCCTGGGCAGGAGTAAAGGCCATCTTAAATTCGTCCCTGCCCTTTAAGGGAAGCATTATTTTAGGAGCGGTGGCTGATGAGGAAAGAGGCTCGAAGGTGGGAATGAAATTTCTTTTAGAAGAAGGTTTTTCTCCCTCCTTTTGTATAATTCCCGATGGAGGAAGAATAGATGAGGTGGTAACAGGGGAAAAGGGGATGGTGTGGATAAAGCTTTCTACCTCTGGTAGATCAGCCCATGCCTCCACTCCAGAGAAGGGTGAAAATGCCATATGTAAATTAATGAGTTTTCTTTCCTCTCTCTCTGAATTTAAATTTAAGGGCGATTATCATCCCTCTTTCAGTGAATCCACTTTAAATCTGGGACAAATTAAAGGGGGAGAAGCTCCTAATGTAGTTCCAGATAACTGCGAGGCGATTCTTGATATAAGATACCCCTTAGGGATGGAGAAAGACGATTTAATTTCACAATTAAGGCAGTTAGCAGAGGAAAAGGGATTAGATGTAAGAATTGAAGTGCTCTCTTATACTCAACCTCATTTGTTAGAAGAAGATAATCCCCTTGTCTTTGCCTTTCGTAAGGTAGGGGAAAATATGGGACTGAAGCTGAGCTTTGGGACTATGGGGGGCAATACCGTTGCCAAAAATTTATATTTTAAGGGAATTCCCAGCGTTGCTCATTCTCCCGAAGAAGAGCCTTTAGCCCATCAGGCAAATGAGTATGTTAAGG
>CAYSEE010000005.1:0-6258 GCA_964429955.1 uncultured Clostridia bacterium
AATGCCATCATTTGGTTCTCTTTAGTTCTCCTCTTAGATAAGAACTTACTACATCGGCTACCCTTCCGCTCGCCCCGGTTACTGTTTCAATTCCGAGCTCATTGAAAAACTCTATTGCTCTTGGTCCTATTCCTCCAGTAATTATAACCTCCGCTTTCTGGTGTTTTATGAAGTTGGGAACTTGACCTGGCTGACCATGGGATAAGTAGTAGGGATTTTCCACACTGGTTACTTTCTTAACCTCATCACCTTCCACCTCCACCAAGGTGTAATAAGGACACCTTCCAAAATGAGGGCTTATCCGGCTGTTAAGCCCCATATGATCTTCTGAGGCCACGGCAATTTTTTTGGACATTTAACTTTCCTCCTTATGTATAAATTTATGCTTCATTTTTCTCCTTTTGTTTTTTATACTTTATAATGGCAAAATTTAACGTAGGACAGCTGCTTTTTCCCTGGTCGTTCTTTTTAAAGATTCCAGAGCAAGAGTAAGTATCCTATATACATTCTCGTCCTGAACTCTGTAATAAACGCTCACCCCTCTTTTTTCCGAGGAAAGTATTCCAACCCTTTTCAATGCAGCAAGATGACGGGACACATTGGATTGCTCTTCTCTTAGATAAGGGACAATTTCACATACACATCTTTCACCTTCCTTAAGGCATTGCACAATTTTTACCCTTACAGGATGAGAGAGTGCTTTGAAGTATTCTGCTTGAGCTTCACAAATTCTGCTATCCATCATAATTTCTCCTCTTTTTATGCTTAAATGGTTATATATACATCTGAGGCTATAAATAAAAATACCCTTCTGTCAATTATCATCTCCTCATCTTCTCTCTCTTGCCAATAGCGTTTTCAAATCCTCTTCAAAGACAGATTCTGGCTGGTAGCCAACATATTTTTTGTAAATATAACCATCGCTGGAGACGACAAACGTCGTCGGAATATAAATTATAGGCCCATAGTCCTTAAGCACCTTTTTATCAGGGATAAGCAAGGGATAGTTGATATTATATTCTTTGGCAAAATCCTCCACCGAGGCTTTATCTTCATCCAATACCACTCCGAGCATTTGAAAACCCTCATCCCTGTACTTTTCATAAAGGATTATAAAATGAGGGATCTCTGCACGGCAGGGAGGACATGAGGTAGCCCAAAAGTCAATGATTATCACCTTTCCGTTGAAATCGGATAAATTTATAGTATTTCCCTTCAGCGTTTTGAGAGAAAAATCAGGGGCAATCTTTTCCTTGGAGATCGAAGTAGATTTTTCAGCAGGAGATGTGACAACAGGTGACCTCTGAGTAATTGGTCTACTTTTAGAAAAATATACGGCAAGGATAACTGCTAAAATGCTAACCCCTATTAAATAAGGTAGATATTTTCTCAACCTCAATTCATATTCTCCTGGTTATTTTTTATTCTTAAAAGATAAAAGAGAGGCTGCCTCTAAAAATTAACATTCCTCCAATGATAATTAGAAATATGCCACTTATGATTTCAATTAAATGAAGATAATTTCTTATTTTTTTAAACAATTTGAGGAAACTCCCCGTAGCGATGCCGGTCAGGAAGAAGGGGACTCCCAGACCCAGGGAATAAACCGACAATAATTGGATGCCTTTCGTCACTGTTTCCTGGGTTGCGGCATAAGTAAGTATGCTTGCCAGTATCGGTCCAACACAGGGTGTCCATCCAAAGGCAAAGGTAAACCCCATAATAAATGAGCCGAATAAACTTGGATTCACTCGTGTATGAAATTTTCTCTCAGAGTAAAGGAAACTTAACCTTAGCCATCCCGCGATATGGAGTCCAAAAATTACGATCACAACTCCGGCAATCCTCCTGAGCACTATTATGTGAGATGAAATCAATTTCCCAAATGTCGTAGCAGTGGCGCCCATACCGATGAAAATTACAGAAAACCCTGCTATAAAGAAGAGAGAACTTATTACAATTCTTCTCTTAAAAGCTGGAGCTTTATCTTTTGAGGCTAATTCCTTGATCGATACACCAGAGATATAGGAGATGTAAGCGGGGATAAGCGGTAGTATACAAGGAGAAACAAAGGACAAAGCTCCAGCACCAAAAGAGACAAACAAACCCGTATTATTCATTTAGAACCTTTTTAACCTTCTCCTCAAGAACCCTTTTGGGAACAGCTCCCACTACTTGATCGACAAGGTCCCCATTTTTGAAAAACAAGACCGTGGGTATTCCCGTGATGCTGTATCTGGTGGCAATTGAGGGATGGGCATCGACGTTCAGTTTTCCCACCTTAATTTTGTCTTCGTATTCATTGGAAATTTCCTCTACTATCGGAGAAATCATTCTGCAGGGCATACACCACTCAGCCCAAAAATCCACAATTACCGGAATGTTTGATTTAATTACCTCCTCTTCCCAGTTAGATTCACTCAAAGTGATCTCAGCCATCTTTCTCCCCCTTTACGTTTTTCAATCTCTCTATCCAACTTCAACCAATTTCACACACTTTCCCTATGGCCAAAAATGGTCTTACCTTCTAAAATTTTTCTCCTTTTTTGACTCTTGTTCGCTCCTAATATCATACAAAAAATTTTCACAAAGGCAAATAAACAGGGCTCAAGCTCAGGTCGAGTCACCCTCCAGGTAATCTTTCTGCAAATGGGCTGATTAGAGTAAGCACCCGGATCGTATAATGTGTAGCCTTGAAACTGAGTGGGCTTTTCCTGATACCATCTGGTGAACATCCCGGCAACAGGAATTATGGTACAGTCCAGGCGGAAGATACAATCCTCTACCTGGACTTATATGCTTTCCTCGTCCTTATTTATCCCTTTCCTGAATAGCCTTTTTTATGGTATCAATTACCTCCTGGTGGACAAATTTTTCCTCAAACCACTCCATGCCCTTTTTCTTGATAATCTTGCTTGCGAGAAAAGTATCCAGCTAAAAGAGGAAGCCCCACATATATTAACACAGAGAGCACTATAGTCTGCCAAGGAATGGGCATCTTGTTAACTCCCAACAGAAATCCACCCAAGGGAGCATATAAAAAAAGCATGATCAAGGAGTTGATTGCAACCATAATCAGGGTAAGTCCTTCATTTCCCCGGGCAAGATAGGACCACATCAATACCATTGCTGTGCAGGGAGCAATTCCTAAAAGGATACACCCTGAAATGTAGGAGCGGTATAAGGGCACCTCCTCTCCTCGGATAATTTCTGTTCCCGGGATAAGAGAGCGAAACAAAATTCCCAGAAAAAAAGAGGCAATAAAAAACATAGAAAAGGGTTTTATAGCCCAGTTAACAAACAAGGTTAAAAATACAGGTTTGGGAGCCTTTCCCGTCTTTATCACTTGAGAAAAATCAATTTTAACCATAATAGGATACATCATAAAGAAAAGACATATCGCAATGGGAACGGAAACCTGGGCTATACTCATCTTATCCAGCCATAAAGAAAAAGAAGGGAAAGCTCCTTTAGCGAGGAAGGGGGCAAATTTATATTTGTCAACTCCGCCCCCTTGTGTCAATTAAATCTTTAGCAGCCTGCATTGTATTAGTAGTTCTCACTCAACAGTTCGAAATATGCTCTCGGATGTGCACAAGCCGGACACTTCTCAGGCGCTTCGGTTCCCTCATACACATATCCACAGTTTCTGCATTTCCATCTCATGATCTTCTCTCGCTTGAAAACCCTGTCTTTCTCGATGTTGTCAAGAAAGGATAGGAATCTTTTCTCGTGCTGCTTTTCCGCAACAGCTATTGCTCTGAATACCGCCGCTACCTCGGAGAAACCCTCTTCTTCAGCTATCCGTGCAAATCCAGGATACATCTTTGTATGTTCATAGTTTTCTCCGGAAGCAGCTGCTTTGAGATTTTCCTCTGTACTTCCGATTACACCTGCAGGATAAGAAGCCCTGATCTCTACCTCCCCGCCCTCCAAGAACTTGAAGAGTCTCTTGGCATGCTCCTTTTCGTTATCCGCGGTCTCGATGAATATGGTGGCTATCTGTTCATAACCCTCCTTTCTTGCCTGCGATGCAAAGTAGGTATAGCGGTTCCTTGCCTGTGATTCTCCCGCAAAAGCTGATAGGAGATTCTTTTCGGTTTTCGTTCCTTTTATACTCTTCATTTTTCATATCTCCTTCATTTAACTTGAATCGGGGTCGTATAAATATCTCTTTATATAGCTTCAACCCTTTTTATTTGAGGAACTTGGGACTTAATGGCATTTTCAATTAAACTTGTTAAGGTAAGCTGTGCCATAGGACATCCTCCGCAAGCACCGGTTAGTCTCACCTTTACCACGTTATCCTCGGTTATCTCAATCAGTTCCACGCTTCCTCCCTCCATAGCCAAAAATGGCCTCACCTTCTCCTCTAAGATCTTCTCGATCTTCTCTTGCATTTTTCTCTCCTTTAAATATATTTTAACATTTGATCAAGTGCCCTCTTAGCCTTTCTCTGAACTTCATCCTCTATTTTATATCCTCTCTCTGAATTCTTTCATGGACATAACAATAACCATTATAGGGGATAATCTCTTTGTTTGCAAACCCCGATACGTAACCTGCTAAGTTTCGATCGGGGACAAATACAATCCTTTCAGCATCTATATTTTGGACGACCTTTAGGGCATTGGAGGATGTGCAGCAAACATCACTCTCTGCCTTCACCTCTCTTCCCCTTTCTATTCCAAAGTCGACAGATAACGCTCTCCCGTATCGGGTAAGATTACCACTATGAGTTTGTCTTTGCTCATCGACCTTTTCGCTACCTCAAGTGCTGCCCATGTTGCTGCTCCCGAGGATATACCAGCTAATATTCCCTCCTCTTTAGCTAATCTTTTAGCCATTTCTTCTGCATCCTCATCTTTCACAGGGATAACTTCGTCCACTAACTCCTTCTTTAAAACTTCAGGCACAAACCCTGCTCCTATGCCCTGAATTCTGTGAGGTCCGGGTTTCCCTCCGGAGAGAACCGGAGAGTTAGCCGGCTCTACAGCGATGATTTTAAAGGTGGGTTTTCTCTTTTTTATCACCTCCGCTATCCCGGTAATTGTCCCCCCGGTTCCTATGCCAGCGACCAATATATCCACTTTGCCATCTGTATCCTTCCAGATTTCCTCAGCCGTCGTCTTTCTATGAATCTCAGGGTTGGCTGGATTTTTAAATTGTTGTGGCATAAAGGAATTCGGAATTTCGGATAATAGCTTTTCCGCTTTCCTCACTGCTCCGGCCATCCCTTCGGAGCCGGGAGTGAGAACAAGCTCTGCCCCAAACAACTTCAGGAGTTTCCTCCTCTCTATGCTCATCGTGTCGGGCATAGTTAAAATCAATCTATATCCCCTCGCGGCACATACAAAGGCCAAGGCAATACCCGTATTTCCACTGGTAGGTTCGATAATCACTGTCTCATTTTTAATCAACCCCTTTCTCTCAGCATCCTCTATCATACTCACCCCAATTCTATCCTTAACGCTTCCACAGGGGTTGAACGATTCGAGCTTGGCTACCAAATTTGCATTCACTCCAGCACCTATTCTTTTCAGTTTTACTAAAGGGGTATTACCAATGAGCTTGGTCACGTCGCTTGCTATTTTTGTCATCTTCAGCCTTTCCTCCTTTTAGTTTTTGTTAATTTTTGGCTCTTATCTTTTCAAGAGAGCGAAACCCGGAGTGCTTCAGCCCGCTGATACACACTAATTTTACTAAATCTATCGGAATTGTATACATTATAACACAAAAAAAATTTTTGGCAATCACTTCTTATACTTTGTTTTGATCTATTCTCCAATCCATACAATTGGGGTATCTCTCAAACCCTTAAGTTCAGGATCACCTGTAAGAAGAGAGCCTTCACTTTCTCTCCTTGAGATTCGCCCTCCAGCCAAGCAAGGATGGCTCACGAATCAAGAATTATGTTTTTCACCGTTGATTTCCCCGGACAAATTCTCTTTTTACCTCTCTGTAATGTTCTTCCTTTAAATCTTTAAGGAGATCGACACCCCGATATTTTCCGTAAAGTCTGTCTGATATACTCTCCCTCATTGGCTTAAGTATTATCTCATCTCCCTTCGACTTTACATCAATTTTGGTCCCAGGACGCAAACTAAGACTCTCTTGCCTCTTTTGGTATTACAATCTGTCCTTTAGTTGATACAGTTACAATAGCCATTTTTATACCTCCTAATCCTTAAAATGTAAGACAAATAAATTGTCAAGTCTCCTTTTCGCAGAGATTTATGGAAAAACAAGGCTCGAGGG
>CAYSEE010000005.1:6358-13712 GCA_964429955.1 uncultured Clostridia bacterium
ATAAATTGTCAAGTCTCCTTTTCGCAGAGATTTATGGAAAAACAAGGCTCGAGGGAAAGATAATTCCAAAGGATTTGGTGGGCAACTCTATTTCTTTTTCGATAGGAACAAAACTTCAAAGAGTGAAATTTCGGCAACTTAAGAAAGCCTTATACCTTTTGGGAATCTAATCATTTTTTCAAAAAAGATTAATGTCAAATGTGGAGACCTGACCCCTTTGTAGAGAAGTAACTTATTCTGGCCAAATCATAAACATCCTTTAGGGGTATATCGTTCTCTTTCGCTATTTTCTTACAATCCTCATACTCCGGGGAGACCGTCTTAATCTCATCATTTAACTTCCCGATCTTGATGTTGACCTCTCCGTATTTTGTCTTGACCCTTTTCCTCTCGATACACAGTTTTCTTCTCTGAGTTCTGTAGATCCTCACCCCTAAGGTTGTAGTCTCATTGAAAATGATATCGATCAATTGATTGGTTTTGCCCAAAGGACAAATGACGCTAAGTTTAACAGCGGGTCTATTCTTTTTCATCCAGATGTTTGTAAAAAAAACATCCAGGGCACCACACTTAAATAGCCTCTGAATGAGATAATCATAACACTCCGGGTTCATATCATCGATGTTGGTCTCAATCACGTTCGTAATATCAGTGGCATAACCACTTTCATCTGTTAACTCTCCTACGAAGATTCTTAACAAATTCGGCTGCTCAAAATCAGATCTTCCAGCACCATAACCCACTTTATCGACCTTCATCAACGGCATCTCACCGAAATCATCGGTTAAAGTGGTAATGATGGCAGCACCTGTTGGGGTGACCAGTTCTCCATCGACGTTCATCGAATAAACAGGAACGCTCTTTATCAACTCAGCTGTCGCCGGGGCGGGTAAGGGGATAACCCCGTGTGAAGACCTGATAAATCCTCTGCCGAGAGGCAAGGGTGAACTATACACCCTTTTTATATTCAGTTTTTCCAATCCTATTGAGGTTCCTACAACGTCCAGTATGGAATCTACCGCTCCCACTTCATGGAAGTGGATCTTATTTATATCAACATTGTGAACCTTGCCCTCCGCCTCGGCTAACCTTAGAAATATCCTTTTGCTTAATTTTTTTACTTCCCCACTTAATTCGCTATTATCAATTATCCCATTGATATCCTTTAAATAACGGTGCCTTTGCCTCTCCTTTACGATGATCTCAACCTTCGTCCCGGAAATATGGTTTTTCTCGACCTTCCTTGCTGTTACATCATAGCCAGAGAGAGATAGCTTTTCAAACTCTTTTTTCAAATAATTGATGTCCAATCCCGCGTCCACCAAAGCCCCCAGTATCATATCCCCGCTAATGCCTGAAAAACAGTCAAAATATGCTATCTTCATCATCATCCTCACCTATTTATTAAGCTGGCAAAATACCCGGCACCAAAGCCGTTGTCGATGTTGACCACCACAATTCCAGGGGAGCAGGTGTTGAGCATTGTGAGCAAAGGAGCGATGCCCTTAAAACTTGCGCCATAACCTACACTTGTTGGAACCGCGATCACTGGCTTTGAGGTCAGACCACCTACGACGCTCGCCAACGCACCTTCCATACCCGCGACCACAATGATGACATTTGCCTTGAGAATCTTTTCCTTGTGAGTCAACAACCTATGAACACCAGCTACCCCTACATCGTAAAGCTTATCAACCTTGTTGCCCATCACTTGAGCTGTTACCGCAGCCTCCTCTGCCACAGGAATATCCGATGTTCCAGCAGTAAGAATTAAAATTTTACCTTTTTTTAATTTTACCTTTTCCTTCTTTATTACAAAGGTTTTCGCAGCTTCATTGTATTCCACATCCTCATAAACCTTTCTTACAGCATCATACACCTCTTTATCCGCTCTTGTTCCCAGAATGTTATGATTGTGCTTAGACATAACCTCTAAAATTTTCAGTATCTGTGAGATGGTCTTTCCCTGACAAAAAACGGTCTCCGGAAATCCCTTCCGCAGGCTCCTATGGGTATCTATCTTTGCAAAGCCCAAATCTTCAAAGGGCAAAAACTTTAACTTATCCAAAACTTCTGTTATCTCGATTTTCCCCGATTTAAAATCCTTTAATATCTTCTCTATTTTTTCCCTCATCCCTTAAGACCTCGTTTAAGCTACCTGTTCTATACCCTTCCATATCCAGGGTTACATAAATAAACCCAAGCTCCTTGAACTTCTTGACTATGCTATCCGAGTGGTGCAATAATACCTGCATATCCTTCTTGTCTACCTCAATCCTCGCAATTTCATTATGATATCTAACGCGCAGTTGCCTCACCCCTAAACCTCTTATGACAGCCTCCGCCTTCTCGACCCTGTCCAATCTCTCCTTGGTTATCCTCACCCCATAAGGAAACCTTGAGGCAAGGCAAGCGCAGGATGGTTTATCCCAGGTATCCAAGTTCATCTTTTTTGATAACTCCCTTATATCCTCCTTGGTTAGCTTAGCCTCCTGTAGGGGGCTTATGATACCAAGTTCCTTCATCGCCTTCATACCCGGTCTAAAGTCCACTAAATCATCGTAATTCGTCCCGTCCAATATATACTTAATTCCTTCTTTTTGGGCAATCTCCTTTAGCTTTGAAAAAAGCTCCCTTTTACAATAATAGCATCTATCAGGTGGATTTCGTTTAAAGTTCTCAGCCTCTGCTTCCCTTGAGTTGACTATGATGTGCCTAACACTCATAAGGCGTGCTAATCTTTTTGCTTCCTCAAGCTCAGTTTTCGGATAAGTTGATGAAGCTGCTGTAACCGCTACGACATTTTTCCCTAAAACTTCATAAGCTACTTTCACTAAAAAAGTGCTATCAACCCCACCGGAAAAGGCTATAACCACCCTACCCATTTTTCTCAGCTTCTTCTTTAAATTTTCCATCTTAATAGCAGACTGATGCATATGTTTAACCTCCACCCTTATACGGGCCTCAGATCTATATTAGCATTGAGCGCTTCAATTTGATCTTCTAAATATTATAAATTACGTTCTTATTTTCTTCTTTTTTCTTCTCTCGCTCGACCAAATCCTTGAGAGTTATGGATTCTAATATTTCATCTATCGCTCTTTTTATCTTCTTCCAGATATCTCTCGTCACACAAAGTTTTGCTCGTGAACAAACCTTAGGATCATCAACACATTCTACAGGAGCTATAGAGCCTTCTAAAACTTTTATTACTTGACTGAGCTTTATTTGAGCAGGGGATTTAGCCAAAATGTATCCTCCATGAGAGCCACGGATACTTTTTACCAAACCAGCCACCTTAAGAGAGGTGATTATGTGCTCTAAGTATTTCTCTGAAATCTGTTGCCTTTTTGCTATATCCTTTAAGAGAATAGGACCTTGACCGTAATGGAAGGCTAAGTCCACCATCGCCCTTGTCCCGTATCTTCCTTTAGTGGAAAGTTTCATATATATACCTTCTTTTGTCTACTAAATCTATTAATATAGTAGATATTATAATGTAAAAATTTATCCTGTCAAATTTTAATAGATTTTGACAAAATTTATTTCCTCAATATAATTCAACTTAGACTCGGTAACCTATTGAAATTCCGATATATCAAGCTATCGGCTGAGCTGTCTCACACCGGCGATTTGTAAACACCAAAGACCAATGGTTGAGCCCGATTCTCTTTACTCATAATCATCACACATTATCAATCGCGAGAGAAAAGCAAGTATTCTAAAACACACTACCTACCTGGAAGTGATAAAAAATGATGAGTGAGAATCCAATTTAAATGCAGATCGAGGCATAGGGAAAGGAGAAAGGATGAAACTTTATCAGATAGGAACCGCTTACCGAAGCAAAGAAGAAATGATGAGGATCGAGATCTATCCTCGGTATGCCAAAGGACTGGACGGCATAGAAAGGTTAAAGAAAATCTATGTGCTTTACTGGATGCATCGACTGAACGAAGAAGACAGAAAAACCTTAAGAGCACATCCTCGAGGAAATAAGGCCAGTCCTTTAACCGGGGTGTTTGCATTGAGGAGCCCTATGAGGCCTAATCCCATCGGGTTAACTTGTGTGGAGCTTGTAAAAAGAGAGAACAACAACTTGTTTGTGAAAGGTTTGGATGCTCTTGACGGATCGCCAGTGATCGATATTAAAAGTGGATAATTTACGAAAAAAGGAAATGTTGCCAAGGCCCGGGCGTAATAAAGACCGTAATAAGGTGAGCTAATGGGTGCTTTTGCTTAGCCTAACAAAAAAGAAGAAAGAATAGAGGAACTCGAGGAAAAATTAAATAAGAGGTGAGAAATTTTCATACATATATTAACGGTAATCCAAGGAAAGTATGGCCAGAGAATAGTCCAAAACATTCTCTTAAATGGGCCCAAAAATTGGAAAATTGAGAGCTGGACCGCTCCCTTGCATCTTCCCCCCATTATTGAGGAGCCCGAAGAGTTTCTACCCCAAGAGCTGCCCCCGGCGGATATCCTTCTTTGCCTGAGTGAGAGTACTGGAGTGGCCGAGCTCATCCCCGATCTCGCCAAGATGAGCCAGGTCAAAGCGGTCATCGCCCCTGTGGATGATAGAGAACACCTTCCTGCCGGCTTGAAGAATCAGATAAAGAGGGATTTGGAAACGTTAGGAATATGCTCTGTCTTTCCTCTTCCCTTTTGCTCACTGACCGAAAAGGCAAGCGATAACGAATACATAAGAGAATTTGCCCGATATTTTGGAAGGCCAAAGCTGGCGGTTACTTTCAAGGGAGGCAAAATCCAACAAGTTCTCTTAAAAAGGGAGGCACCCTGCGGGTCCACCCGCTTCCTTGCGGGAAAGCTTATGGGATTAAAACTCGAGGAAGCGGAGAGGAGTGCAGCTCTCCTTCATCAGTACTATCCCTGTCTGGCATCCCGAAAAATAGAAAGAAAACTTGGAGATTCCCTCCTCCACAGGTCGGCAGATATAACAAGGCAGGCGGTAAGATCTGCCCTTCTCCCTTATCTTTAACCTGGATTTGGCACTTTGTCCTGGACAAGCATTGTTTTGGAAAGGTTGGAGTTTGGCAGGGGAGAAGAAAAACAATAAATTTGTCAAATCTGACTGACAATTTCATCGATATTTAAATAAGTGCCCACCAGATGTGCGGCCCTTTTAACTTTATCCTCATCTGTGGCCCTGATTTTAACCCGACATTCGTACACCTTTTTGGCTGTGGTATAAGTATCGTCTTTCGAAAATAGAATGGTAAAATAGCATTTCTTGACTAAATTTAGAAGATTCTTATGAGGTAGAAGACCTCCGGTAAGGATTACACCAGCCACTTCATATCCATTTCCCAAAATGCCCCCTGAGGCAATAACAGCAAGAAAAATATCTTCTCTGTCTCCAGGGACAATTATAAGGCTATTAGGAGCGAAATAACTCAAGGCATGATATGGTTCCATCGCCGTCACCAGAATGTTTACCACTTTTCTCTGAAGAAACTCTTCACCACAAAGGATCTTTGCCCCGGTAGCTTCCATAATTTGCTCCATAGTTGGATAGGTAAGAGCTTCCTGGAAGGGCACCACTCCCAAAAGCTTTATTTTCTTACGCTTTAGACCTATTCCCGTAATTTCCTTTATCTTCTCATATTTTTCGGGGAGAACCTTATTTATGACCACCCCTACTATTTCAACCCCTTCCTGATCGAAAAGAGCCTTGTTCATCACAATCTCATCAATGGGTCTGCCTATCCCTCCGGTGGAAATTAAAAGAACCTTGCTTTCAAGAAGTTTCGCTACGGAGGCATTGGAAAGATCAAATACAGCTCCTACTCCTGCATGGCCAGTGCCCTCAATGAGCATCAGATCCTTGTCTCTGGATATACGGGCATAGGAGTCCTTTATCATCCTTACATACTTTTCCCGTCCTCCTTTCCGAATATATCTTTCTGTAAAGCCCTTGGTTACAGCTATGGGATTCATATCTTTTAAACTATTATTTATACTACAGACCTTTCTCATCAAGATCACATCTTCATCGACCTTAACGCCTTCCTCCTCCACGTAGTGCTGCCCAACAGGCTTAATAAATCCGACCCGGGAATACTTTTTTCTTAAAATCTGGAGTAATCCTAAGCAAATAGTGGATTTGCCATCGTTCTGCCGAGTTGCAGCTACAAAGAGTCTTTTATGAGAACTCATCTTTTTTTGCTTTCCTTGTAAGCCTTTATAAATAAATCTGAATAGATATGTTTGTTTAATATGATCTCAGCGGTTATGGCCGAGTTCACCAACTCCTCATCAGTGACATCACATATAGCTGCATCAAGCCCTGCCTCAATACACATAACGAGAAATACGCGATTAATAAGTTTCACCTCCTTAGCTTTAGAAGAGATATTGCTCAATCCTACAATTATATGAGGAGGAGGACTGGAAAGAAGCTTAAATTGATGAACAGCTTCAATTAGGTTACTCGCCTGCTCCTGAAGGAATTTCAGGGGCATAGTTACAGGGTCAAGAAAGATCTTATCCTCGGAAAGCCCCCCTTCTATGGCTTCGCTAAATATAGCAGCACCTAACTCTACCCTGCGATTTACATCTTGAGGAGAACCCTTTTTATCCATACAAAGTCCAATTAAAGAGGCATTATGCTCCACTACTAAGGGGATAATCTGGTCTAACTTTTCCTTATCAGCAGTGGTGGAGTTAACCAAGGCAGGTTGCTTGCATATCTTCAGAGCTTCCTTTATAAAGGTGGGCTTATTGCTGTCAATGGAAATAGGTGTGGAGACAGCTTCCTGAACGCTCTCAATCATCCATAGAAAATCATCTATTTTGTTGGAAACAGCTCCTATATTGACATCCAGATAATCTGCCCCCGCCTCCGTTTGAATCTTTGCCCATCGCTGGATAATTGACTTATCCCTTTCCTTTATAGCTCTCTGAATATCCTTAAAACCACCGTTTATTCTCTCTCCTACAAAAATCATCTTCTCCTCCCTACACCGTTTATTTCGTTCATCTCGTTTGTTGGTGTATTAATGAACAAGTTAACGTGTAAATGCATTGATGTGTGAATATGTTCTCCACTTTTTTATTTACTCTTCTACCCATTTACTCATCAACTAACTTCTCTTAACGTAGAACCTTGAACACCAAATTAATCGGTATTCATTAAGCTGTCAATGTATTTTTTTAACTCTTTCACTGCCTTTGGATGCCGCATAATAAAAATATCTGTTCCAGCTTGAAGGTAAACCAATCCAGTTATTGTCTCCCAGAGAGGACCTCTTTGAGTATAATCTCCCCATCCGGGAACCTCCTCCTCCGGCACTATGGCTTCCTTTACCTTCCATACCTCCTTTCCAATATCTGC
>CAYSEE010000006.1:0-12584 GCA_964429955.1 uncultured Clostridia bacterium
AGCAATTGTGATCAATAGGCTCAGAGATTCCGTAAGGGATAGAATTTTAAGGCCCAGATAGCAACTTTCTGAAAAGAGGGTGTGATGTATTTTAACAGTTTAAATTTTCGAGAAAGAATAATGGCCACTTATATGAAAAAGAGAGTGGATAAAATAGTATGGCAGCCGAGGATTGAACATTGGTATGACGTGAGGAAAGTTAGAGGAACTATTCCCGAAAAGTATAAAAATAAAGGAATCCTTGAAATATACGATGATCTTGGTGCTTCAGTAAGATATTACTATGGCTCTACAACGGATATTTCGTCTCCCAAAACTTATATAAAATTTGAGTATACAAAAGGAGTAAAAGTTAGAGAGATAAGAAAAAATAATGATGTATATGTGATTTATGAGACCCCTATCGGACAATTAAGAGGAAAAAAGAGATTAGGAGAATGGGAGACTTCCTGGCATTATGTTGAGCATCCCGTTAAAAACATCTCGGATTTGAGAATTTTAGAATATATAGTAAAAAACACAAAAGCAAGATTTGATTATGAATTTTATGAAGAAGCAGAAAATAAAGTTAACTATAGAGGTGTTATTCAATTTTATTGGGAACGAGGTCCTTTCCAAAGGCTTTTATTGGAATATATGGGGGTCGAAAATACTATATACGCATTCCATGATTATCCTAAAAGAATGGAGGAGTACTTGAAAATAGCTGAGGAAGCAGAGGACCAATTATACGAAGTATTAGCGAAATGCCCTGTTTTTTCGTTAAATTTTGGAGAGAATATCGATGCTCGCTTTGACCCACCTAAGGTTTTCAATGAATATCTTGTTCCATATTACAAAAAAAGAGTAGCACAATTGCATAAAGCCGGTAAATTTTGTTTTATCCATATGGATGGAGCGTTAAAACCTTTGTTGCCTTATATTAATGATGCTGGCTTTGATGGAATAGAGGGTGCTACTCCCCTTCCACAGGGAGACGTAACTTTAGAAGAATTGAAAGAAGCTCTGGGAGATACTATACTTATAGATGGAATTCCTATGCTTTTGTTTTTACCTCATTATTCATATAAAGAATTAGAAGAATATACTATAAAAGTGCTTAATTTATTTTCTCCCAATTTGATCTTAGGAATTTCGGATGAGATTTCTCCGCCAGGTGATATAGAGAAAGTAAGGTTTGTCTCACAAATAGTAGAATCATTTAAGATATAGAAATAAGAAAAAAATGAAAAGTAGAGAAAGAGTTCAAAGAGCTATTCATTTCGGAAAGCCTGATAGACCCCCGATATCACATGCTATTCTCCCTTCAGCACAGTTTAAGTATGGTCCTGCTCTGCAGGAGATCCTTGATTCCGTTCATGAGGATTTTGGCTGGCATTTGTTACCTGACCTACCACGTGAGAAGCTCCCTCCGATGTATAAAAAAGGAATAAACCGCGACGAGTTTGGTACAGTATGGAAGGTTACTGTTGAGGGTAGATGCGGTATCCCGATTGAATATCCTATCTCAGATTGGTCACGTTATGATGAATTTGTCTGGCCAGAATTTGATGCCGGACCACCCAAATGGAGGTTTTATAGTGGTCATATGGCGGGTAAAAGTGATGATTACTATGCTCGGGGCGGATGGATTACCTTCTTCGAGCAAATGCAGCAACTTCGTGGTTTCGAATCACTGTTATTAGATTTAATGGAGGATCGTTCAGAAGTTTACCGACTACGAGATGATTTATTAGAATTTAATCTACATTGGATTGATTGCTGGCTTAAATATGACTACCAGGGTCTCCACTTTGCCGATGATTGGGGTGCCCAAAATGATCTTATGATCTCACCCCGTATCTGGCGATCATTTTTTAAGCCAGTATATAAAGAGATGTTCTCAAAAGTAAAGTCTGCAGGTCTTGATGTCTGGTTTCACAGTGATGGAAATATTACCAAGATTCTTGGGGATCTTATAGACCTTGGTGTTGATGTACTCAATTGTCAGTCCTCAGTTATTGGGTTGAAAATACTTCATGAGTATGCTGGACGCATTTGTTTCCGTACCGACCTTGATCGCCAAAAAATAATGCCATATGCCTCGCCTAGTAGAGTCAAAGAACATATCTTTGAGGTTTTCGAGGCTCTTGGAACATCGGATGGTGGGATTATTGCTTGTGGCGAAGTCAGCGAAGACGTGCCTTTGGAGAATATTCGTGCAATGTATGAGGCATTTATGGAATATAAATATTAGACATTTAACCTAAATTAAGAAATTAGGAGGCTAAAGCCTACCTTCGTAGAGAGTTTTAGGGTTGAATGAACCACAAAATCCTCACTTTCGATAATGAGGTGGTTAATCAATGGGAAAATTATCTTCTAAAGAAAGATTGTTAAAGACTCTTCATTTTGAAAAGCCCAACCGTATTCCGATAGACCTTGGGACAACCAATTGCACAACAATGACAAGGGTAGCTCATCGAAATTTATGCAAAGAATTGGGTCTTGAGCCTTCAGAGGATGTCTTTATTATGAGTCCAGAGACATACCGCGAAATGATTAAACCTTATTAAAGGAAATATTTTGAGGCCATAAAAAGTATGACCAATGCTAAATTGCTATATCATACGGATGGCAATGTTATTGATTTTATAGAAGACTTAATTGAAATAGGAGTTGATATATTAAATCCCATTAATTTAACTGCTTTGGATGTTGATAAGTTAAAACAAGAATTTGGCAATCGATTGTGCTTCTGGGGAGGCATAGATACCAAGCGAGTTTTACCCAAGGGAACACCTGAGGAAGTAGAGAGTGAGGTAAAGAAGAGAATTCGATAACTTGGCCCTGAGGGATATATCCTTACCCCCGTACATAATGTTCAAGCCGATGTTCCGGGGAAGAATTTCCTAACTATGGTAGAATCAGCTAAGGAAGCCGTTCTTTAAAGTAAATATTCTTATGGAATTCAGGAGGCAACGAAAATGATGGAATACAGGGGCAAGTATTCAATATTTAATACTGATAATATAAAAACCTACCCTATTTTTTCGCGGCGAAATAAGGTAAAAATTGACTCCTTCGTGAAACTAGATGTAATTTGTCAGACTCGGTATGAAATACCCTCCTCAGTCAGGGAAAAAATAAAAGAGGTTGCTCTCCAAATAACAAAAGCAAGAAAAGCTAAGAAGCCGGTGATATTTTTTACCGGGGCCCACCTTATCAAAAATGGCTTAAGCCCTATACTGCTTGATTTAATAAAACGGAATATGGTAACTTTGATAGCCTCCAATGGAGCAGGTGCAATTCATGATTTTGAATTGAGTTTAATCGGAGAAACCAGCGAGGATGTCCCAAAAGCACTTCCTGAAGGAAAATTCGGCATGGCCTATGAATTTGCCTACATCAATGAAACTCTTCGGTTGGGAAACATTATGAAGCTCGGCTATGGTGAATCATTGGGGAAGGTTATGTGTGATGCTCATTTTAGAAAAAAGGTTTTAAAATTAGTTTTGAGGGAAGGCTCACCGGAAATTTTTAAATATCTCGATAAAAGCGTCTTGGCGGTAGCTTATCAGCATAATATCCCGGTTACCATCCATGTTGCTATAGGTACCGATGTGTTAGATGAACATCCAAGCTTTGATGGTGAGGCAAGAGGAGGAACAAGCGGCAGGGACTTTTTAATTTTTGTTAATGAGGTGACTAAATTAAATGAAGGAGGGGTTGTTTTGAACGTTGGTTCGGCCGTAATTGGTCCAGAGGTTTTGTTAAAAGCGGTATCAATGGCGGCAAATATAGGTTACCCCCCGAAGGATATCATTACCGCTGATTTTGACTTAAGGCCATTTAAGTCGGAAAATATGAATAATGAAGAGGCTTATCATTACTATTTTCGAGATCAAAAAAGCGTGTTAACCAGGATTCCTAAATCTTTTGGCGGGAAAGGGTTTTATATACAGGGAAATCAAAAGATAACTCTACCGGTTCTCTATCAGTACATTGTTCAATATCTTAAGGGGATAAAAGACTAAATCCCTCCCTATTCAAAGAAACCAATATTTAAAGGCATTTTATAATGAATGGAAATTCTGAGGATTTTTTAACTAAGATAAATGAGGAACATCTGGATATAAGGAAGCTAATTGAGCATTTTTCCCTCAACTTCCCTCATCTAAAGAAGTGTATTCCGCAGATTTTTGCCGTTTTTAACGGACTTGTTGTTCCTCTCAAACGTGGGGCCATTCTCTTTATTTGCGGCAACGGAGGAAGCTTTAGTGATGCAATGCATATTAAGGGAGAATTAGCTAAATCGTTTGAGAGAGAAAGACCTTTGACTGATAAGAAAATAATAAAAAATCTTTCCGTTCTTCCTTATGGTAAAGAGCTTATAGAAAACTTAGAGTTTGGTTTTCCAGTTGTGGTACTCGGTGAATCCCATTCCTTAAGAAGCGCGTACGGAAATGACCGTGACCCAATTTATGCTTACGCTCAGGAGCTAAACTCATTTTTGTGCCGAATTAAAGATGGAGTTTTTTGGGGCATAAGCACAAGTGGAAATGCCAGAAATGTAATAGCGGCTATGAGCGTTGCTAAAGCTTATAATATTCTCACCATTAGCTTCACCGGATCAGATGGAGGAAAAATGGCGAAAATAGCTGATCTATCCTTAAAGGTGCCAGGAAAGACCACAGCGGACATCCAGGAAAACCAGCTTCCAATTTATCACTTGCTATGCAAGATGATCGAGGCCTATTTTTTCCCCGGAAATATCAGGAGTAAAATATAAAATAGAGGGATGATTTTTAATCATCCTGAATCTCCGCCATTAAAATTTGACACTTACAGAAAAAGAGGGAAAATCTATGGAGAGAGTCAGAATTGAACAAATTTTGGATAAAATAAAAGAGATAAATATTGCCATAATAGGCGACTTTTGCCTTGATGTCTATTGGGATATTGACCAGGAGGTAAGCGAGTTTTCGGTCGAAACGGGGAAAAAAGTTAAGTTGGTGAAAGAACAGTGTCTTTCCCTGGGTGGAGCTGGTAATGTCGCCTTAAATCTTATTGATTTGGGTGTTAAGAAAGTGTATAACATCGGAGTAGTGGGGGATGACCCCTTTGGATATGAGATGAAGAGACTAATGAAAAGAAAAGGGATGGAAACCTCAGGAATAATCACTCAAAGCCATAACTGGGACACAGCGGTTTTTATAAAGCCTTACGTCAGCGATGAAGAGGACAGAAGAATAGATCTCGGTTACTTCAACTCTATCTCTCCAGAGACGGAGAGATTATTAGTTAAAAACCTGGAGAATACTCTCCCGAGTGTAAAGGCAGTGATCATTAATCAGCAAATTCCAAACGGAATTTGGTCTGACTTTATAATAGAAAAAGTGAATAAGTTAATCGAAAAGAACAAGAGCATATTTTTTCTTGTGGATTCCAGGGATAAAGCCGAAAGATTCCGGGGAGCTATTTACAAACTTAACGAGGTAGAGGCGGCGAGGATTTGCGGGATGCATAGAGATATCAATGATTCAGTATCCTTGAGTGAAGCCAAGAGGTTTATAAGGGCTATATTTAAGCTTTCGAAAAAGCCCGTTTACGTCACCAGGGGAGAAAAGGGGGTTTTGCTTTACGATGGACAACGTATAGATGAGATACCCGGCATTCAAATTCTCACCAGGGTGGATCCCGTTGGAGCAGGCGATACCTGTATTGCCACAATTGCTGCTGCTTTGGCGGCGGGAGCTGACTTCTTAGAAGCAGGAATGCTGGCTAACTTCGCTTCTTCGATTACGGTAACAAAAATTAAGCAAACAGGCACCGCCTCACCTGAGGAAATTTTAAGGGTTGGAGCTAACCCTAATTATATTTACAATCCTGAATTAGCCTGCGATCATAGGAAGGCAGTATTTCTTCCTGGCACTGAGTTTGAGATAGTGAACCCTAATATAGTTAGAGGGAAAATTAAATATGTCATCTTCGATCAAGATGGAACCATTTCCACGCTTCGCCAGGGCTGGCAATCCGTTATGGAAAATGTTTTTGTTAAAGAGATTTTAGGAGATAAATTTAGAACTTGCGATGAGTCGACCTATAACAAGGTAGTTGAGAGGGTAAGGGATTATATCGATAAATCCACAGGAGTTCAAACCATCATTCAGATGGAGGAGCTGGTTGAAATGGTCAAAGAATTTGGATTTATTCCTGAGGAGAAAATTTTAGATAAGTTTGGATATAAAAAAATCTATAACGATGACTTAATGAAACTGGTTAATAAAAGAATAGAAAGACTGAAGAAAGGGGAATTGGATGCCTCAGATTACACCATTAAGGGAGCAATAAATTTCATTGATATGCTTTATAAAAAAGGGCTTAAGCTCTATCTTGCCAGTGGAACGGACAGAGAAGACACGTTGTTCGAGGTTAAAACTCTGGGTTATGCAAAATATTTTAAGGGTAGAATTTATGGCTCTGTTTCCGATATAACTAAGTATTCCAAAAAACTACTGATAGAGGAAATAATTCAAGAAAACAATCTATCTGGGCCAGAGCTTGCCTGCTTTGGGGACGGGCCGGTGGAGATAAGAGAGACCAAAAAACATAGTGGCATAGCAATAGGAGTTGCCTCTGATGAAGTAAGGCGCTTTGGGCTAAACGTGGAGAAGAGAAAGAGGCTCATTGAAGCAGGAGCTGATTTAATAATTCCTGACTATTCTCAGGCTAAGAAGTTACTATCTTATCTTTTCCCTTGAGAGTTATGAATCTTTTGTAGAGCAAATATAGGATAATAAATAGTGAAAAGGCGGTTTTAAATCATCCTTGTCAAATTTATGAGGAGAAAAAAATGGAAGAAGCGAGGTTAAAAAACTTAGTTTCCCAGGCCTATGAGGCAGAAGACGGGATTTTTAGATTAGCTCCGACCTGGGTCCCAAGGGCATTTTGTATACCTGGAAGAAGGCTTAAGTTGGCCACACAGGACCTTTATATCCTCGGCGCTAACAGAGGAGGAATTGATGAGAGGTGGCTTTCCTCCGTGACAAAAGCCGACAATGGGCCAGGAACTCCTGAGGATGAGGGCTTAAGCTATATTGTATTAAAAGATAAAAAGGTGATGACCTTAAGGGAGGCCATATCCGTAGAGGGTGATCTCATCTTAGGAAAGGAGGTTATGGAGAGATATGGAGGCTGGAAGGTGTTGGCGAAGTTTTTCGATAACTTAAGTCCACTTCTTCATCACCTTCATCAAGATAAAAAGCATGCAAAACTGGTGGGAAGGGAGGAAAAGCCAGAGGCTTATTATTTCCCGCCCCAGCTTAACTCCATCGAAAATACCGCCCCTTATACTTATTTTGGCTTGGAGCCCGGCACGACAAAAGAGGACATCAAGGAATGCCTGAGACGCTGGAATCAGGGTGATAATGGTATATTAAACTACTCCCGAGCTTATAGAATTACTCCAGGCACAGGTTGGTTCATTCCGCCGGGGATTCTTCATGCTCCGGGCTCCTTGGTCACCTATGAAGTCCAGTGGGCTTCAGATGTTTTTGCTATGTTTCAATCGATGACCGCCGAGGGCTTACCAGTGCCCTGGGAGTTTTTAGTAAAAGATGTCCCACCTGATAAGCATCAAGACCTTGATTATATCCTTGATATGATTGATTGGCCGGCAAACCTTGATGAGCACTTCAAAGAAAATCATTATTGTGAACCAGTGCTCATAACAAGAAATGAGACATATCAGGAAAAATGGGTCGTCTATGGAACAGATGACTTATTCAGTGCAAAGGAGTTGACTATATTTTCAGGAAAGAGCGCTACCATAAAGGATAACGGAGCTTACGGATTAATTGTATTACAAGGCCATGGAAGCGTGGGCAGACTGCCCGTAGAGTCTCCTACGATGATCAGATACAAGGATTTAACGTATGATGAGCTATTTGTCTCATTTGAAGCAGCAAGAGGTGGAGTAACAATTACAAACGAAGGATATGAGAATTTAGTGATCTTGAAGCATTTTGGTCCAGGGACAAATCCAGATGCTCCTTCAATTGGAAAACATTAGCTTTAACCCAACTCTGAAAGCCGAAGCTAACCATTCGTAAATCCTCCAGAGGAGTAAAAAGTTAGGTCTTTTTTTATTGCACTGGGAACTTATAAATTATTAAAAGGCGAGCAAGATCGGCCACCATAGTTAGTTTTTCTTTGGGGAAAGCTAAAATAGGGCCAAAAGGAGGTGAAGAGGTAGATAAGGCCTGGTAGCTTGAGACAAAAAGGAGTTTTCTAAAGGGAGACATTAAATAATGAATCCCTTCGAAAACTCGGATGGAGAGATGCTTATATTAATCTCTTCTGGGAGGATTGAAAGATGAAGTGTATTTGTAAAAATAGAGGGATTTTGCTTTTATGTTACAGCCTGGTTGCAGCTCTTGTGATTTCGGCTGTTTTTGTCTCAGCATCCGCTTTTGCCTCACCGGCCCAAGAAAGTCAGGAATACACTGTTATAGCTAAGGCTCCGGTTCCGCTCTCGGAGATAGCAGAGAGGTTTTTTGGCAAACCTGATTACTGGCCAGCCATTATGGCTGCTACTAACCGAAAGCATGTCGAGGACCCTTCCTTTACCCGTATCTCTGACCCGAAGAGCATCGAGCCTGGATGGAAGCTCTTGATCCCCGACAGGGAATGGGCCGAGGGGTTCATGAAGGTCTGGACGCCTGCCAAACCTGAGCTGTTATTTGGGGTAGGACCAAAGGGCCAGCTTGTAGTTGCAAGCTGGTGGACAGCAGGTGGAGAGGCTGAGGGTCTCAAGGGACTGTTTGATATCTATCGCTCGAAGTATCCCGAGGTTGAGATTGTCAATGCTACGGTAGCAGGAGGAGCAGGTTATGTCTTTAGAGCCGTGGTTAAGCCACGTCTGATCGCCGGGGATCCACCCGATACCTTCCAGCTTCACGCCGGTCTGGAAGTTGAGGGCTATAGTCCGGAGACCTACTTGAAGCCATTAGATGATCTATACGCCATCGAGGGATGGAAAAATGTCTTCCCACCCGATCTGCTTAAATTGCTCGAGTATAAGGATCACTACTGGGGTGTTCCAGTTAATATTCATCGCTCAAATGTTCTGTGGTATGATAAATCAATTTTTGCCAGGGCCGGCCTCATTCCACCGAGGACGTGGGATGAGTTCTTCGACGTGTGTGAAACTTTAAAGGCTCAAGGCATTGTTCCAATCGTAATGGGTACCAAAGGGGGCTGGGAAGCCGGGCACGTTTTCGAGGACATCCTGGCTGGTGTGCTTGGAGCTGAGAAATACAAAGGTTTGTGGACAGGCGCAACTTCATGGACCGATCCACTTGTCACTCAGGCGCTGAAGGTCTATAAGAGAATGCTCACCTATGTTAATACCGATCACTCGGCTTTAAGTTGGGATGGAGCAGGAGAGTATATGGTTGCGAACAAGGGTGCCATGATGATAATGGGCGATTGGGCTAACGGTTGGTTTATGGCCAAGGGCTACACGGACTACGGCTGGGCACCGGTTCCAGGTACCAAAGGCATCTTTGTTGCCCTTTCCGATACCTTCTGCTTGCCGAAAATGGCTCGAAACCGCGACAACGCCATTGCCTGGCTTAGAATTTGTGGTTCCAAAGAGGGCCAGGAGGCTTTCAATACCAAGAAAGGTTCTATTCCCTCTCGTATGGACTGCGATCCAAGCCTATTTAATGAATATCTACAATCAGCGATGAGGGATTGGAAAACCGATGCTATTGTGCCCAGCTGCATCCACGGCGCGGCAGCTATAGAATCCTGGGTCACCGACTATAAAGACGTGATTAACCTCTTTACTGCTACCGGTGATGTGTCTGCTGCACAAGCCGCATTACAGGAGGCTTGTATAACTGCTGGAGTCTGTAAGTAACCTATTTATCTGGGGTGGGGTAATACCTCACCCCAGCAAGAGAATGAATATGCGACATTTGCATTGGGATCGGACGATCTCCATCGCGCTAATATCCCCTTCAGTAATTGGCGTTATGCTCTTCGTTTACGGTTTCATTGGCTGGACAGGATTTATATCGCTGACTAAGTGGAACAAGTTGCTTCCTGATTACACTGTGGTTGGCCTGTCCAATTATCAAAAATTATTCACTCATTTTCGCTTCCAAATCGATGTGCGGAATCTGGTTGTCTTTACAGTGTTGTTTCTGGTCTTATCCCTGCTGATTGGATTTATGTTAGCTGTCCTACTGGACCAAAAAATTAAAGGTCAGAGCGTCTTTCGCATCATTTACCTATTTCCTATGGCTCTTTCCTTCATCGTCACCGGAGTGGTATGGAGATGGGTGCTCAATCCCGGAAGCATCCAGATGGGGAGCACAGGGATCAATTTGTTGTTGGAAAGGGCAGGACTGGGATTTCTCAAGAGTGGTTGGTACACCGATCCCAAAATCGGCATTAAGGCTGTTGTCATCGCTGCCGTCTGGCAGATGTCCGGTTATGTGGTGGCTATGTATGTAGCTGGTCTGCGCAGCATTCCTGAGGAGTTAAGAGAGGCGGCGCGAATAGATGGGGCCAGCGAGATTCAAATATATCGCCATATTGTTCTGCCACTTTTGCGACCCATCACCCTTGGAGCTGTCATCATCCTGGGCCATATCTCACTCAAGATTTTTGACCTTATTGTAGCTATGACCGGTCCGGGAATTGGATTTTGTTGCGATGTGCCGGCCTACTTTATGTGGGAGACAACCTTCCATAGCAATCGCTTTGCCCAGGGAGCGTCTATTGCCATCATTATGTTGATGATGGTAGCGGTTCTCATCGTCCCATATCTGGTGTACAGCCTTCGCAAGGAGGCCCAGCTATGAGAGCACAGGTATTGTATGGGGCGAGGATACGGTGGTGGCGTTTGCTAATTTATACTGTTCTGATCGCCTTTGCCGCTTTCTATCTGATGCCAGTGTATGTTCTTTTGGTGACAGGGTTAAAAAAGTTTGCCGAAGTTGATTTATATCATATGTGGAATCTGCCATCAGAGCTGCATTTTGACAGCTTCAAAAAGGCCTGGTTCGGCGGCATGGGATATACAGGCCTTTCTTTAAATTTCCTTAACAGCATCTACATCACCGTTCCGGCCACAATTATTTCAGCCTTACTTGGTTCAATAAACGGTTATGTGCTATCTAAGTGGAGATTTCGCGGTTCGGAGAATCTCTTTATGTTGCTTCTTTTCGGGATGTTTATCCCATACCAAAGTATTCTTATTCCCCTGGTTCAGATGCTCTACAGGATAGGACTCTACAGCACCATCCCTGGGTTAGTTTTGGTTCACGTAGTGTATGGTATCCCTATCACTACCCTCTTGTTCCGGAATTATTATACGACGGTGCCCACTAGCCTGGTCGAGGCGGCGAAGATCGATGGGGCCAATATTCTCAGGATCTATCGCTGGGTATTGCTGCCCGTGTCGATGCCTGGCTTTGCGGTAACGATGA
Organism: uncultured Clostridia bacterium; assembly: GCA_964429955.1. Classification (GTDB taxonomy): domain Bacteria; phylum Aerophobota; class Aerophobia; order Aerophobales; family B47-G16; genus CAYSEE01. The sequence goes on from CAYSEE010000006.1 coordinate 11,484, forward strand.
TATGGCAATTCACCTCTATCTGGAACGATTTTCTGTTTGCTGTTACCGTAGCTCAAAACCCTAACATCCAACCCATTACTGTAGCGTTGAATAACCTGGCCGGCAGTTACATTGTGGAGTGGAATATCCAGATGGCGGGAGCGTTGTTAGCGGCTCTGCCTACACTGTTGATTTACATCTTTCTGGGACGTTATTTTATGCGCGGTCTTCTGGCTGGTTCGTTAAAGGGTTAGATATAGTTATTAGTTTCTGGTAATCAGTTCTTGACAATTAGTGAGCAATTAATTAAAACAACCCTTAATTTCTAAGTTGCAAAGAGATCGTAACTAAAAACTTAAATATTGACACAAGCTACAAGGAGAAGCTGGTAATGGAAGAGACGATGAAGGCCATTGTGTTTGAAGAGAAGGGTAAGTACAGATTAAAAGAGCTTCCCATTCCTCAGTTGGGGGAGAAGGATGTGTTGATAAAGGTGGATACCTGCGGCATTTGTGGAACCGATGTTCATATATACGAGGGAACTTTTCCGGCTAACTTTCCGGTAATTATAGGACATGAGTTTGCCGGGATAATCCAGGAGGTGGGAAAAGGGGTAAAGAATTTTAAAGTAGGGGATCGAGTTACGGTAAATCCCAATACCGTCTGTGGAGAGTGTAAATATTGTCGAGCAGGCCAGGAGCATCTCTGCATTACACTTCCTGGTCTGGGAGTTAACGCTGATGGTGGATTTGCTGAATATGTTAAGATTAGAGAATCCTCCGTTTATCGTCTTCCGCATAAGCTGGATTTAGAATCAGCTTCTTTCACCGAGCCTCTCTCCTGCTGTGTGCATGGAATAGACTTAGCCGGAATTAAAACAGGGCATTCTATGGTTATCTTAGGTGCCGGTCCCATTGGCCTGCTTATCCTCCAACTGGCCAAAATCTCGGGAGCTGATAAGATTATAGCCACCGATACGGTCGAAAAAAGGAGGGAATTGGCCACTCAGCTTGGGGCAGATTTAGCTTTAGATCCCACCCGGGTAGACATAGAAAAAGAGGTCGAGGAATTCTTAGGAGGAAAACCTGAGGTGGTTATAGAGGCCATAGGGAATCCTAAAAC
>CAYSEE010000007.1:0-11877 GCA_964429955.1 uncultured Clostridia bacterium
TAGCTTTAACTATCTTCTGAAAGAAAAATACAAGGGAATGATTGATGGCAAACAAAGTGAGCAGCTTCCTTCGAGCAGTGAAGGGAGAGATGAAAAAAGTGAGTTGGCCAAGTCGGCCTGAAATTGTAAGATCTACCATTGTAGTTATAGTGACTATTCTTCTTTTCGCCTTGATCATAGGGGGAATAGATATCGCTTTTCTTCAAATTTTAAAAGCTATTTTTGGGTGAGGTAAATATGAGCAAAAAATGGTATGCTATTCATACATACGCCAGCCAGGAAGATAGGGTAATGGCTAACCTTGAACAAAGGATTGAATTCTTTGGACTTAAGGATAAGATTTCACGCATCCTTATTCCCAAGGAGAAGATAGCTGAGGTTAAGGATGGGAAAAAAAAGATATACAAGAGAAAATTTTTTCCCGGATATATATTAATCGAAGCTGATTTAACCGATGAGAGCAAATATATAATCAGTAATACCCCTGGAGTTAGCGGCTTTGTGGGCCCAAGAAATCAACCCATTCCTCTGGATGAAAAGGAAGTAAAAAATATTGAGAATAGAATAAAGTTTTTGGAGAAAAAGCCTAAACCGGGTATTACTTTTGAAATAGGAGAAAATATTCGTATTATGCGAGGACCCTTCGCAAATTTTGAAGGGAAGGTAATAGAAGTAAATCCTCATCAACAGAGATTAAAGGTGCTGGTCTCCATATTTGGAAGGGAGACGCCAGTAGAATTAGAGTATATAAATGTGGAGAAACTTTAATGGCTAAAAAAGAAGTTAAAGCTCAGGTTAAACTTCAAATTCCTGCGGGAAAGGCAAATCCTGCCCCACCTGTAGGGCCAGCTTTAGGTCAGCATGGCGTAAATATAATGGAATTTTGTAAGGCCTTTAATGAGAAGACAAAAAATCAAGGGGATATTTTAATTCCAGTGATAATAACTGTTTACAGGGATAGATCCTTTACATTTCAGCTAAAGACACCTCCCGCAGCTTCTTTGCTTAAGAAGGCAGCGGGAATAGAGAAGGGCTCAGGGGAGCCTAACAAGAGAAAGGTGGGGAAGGTAAGCAGAAAGGATCTGGAAAAGATAGCTCAAATTAAATTGAGGGATTTAAACGCTTATGAGATGGCCCAGGCGGTGAAAATTATTGAAGGGACGGCTAAGAATATGGGTCTGGAAATAGAGGAGTAGTCTAGTATGGCAAAAAAAAGCAAAAGATATCTTATGGCAAAGAAAAAGATAGATAAAAATAAGGAATATAGCTTGCCAGAAGCGATAAAGTTGATAAAGGAAATCTCTAATTGTCATTTTGAAGAATCGGTGGAGCTCGCTGTGTCTTTAAATATAAAGCCGAAGGAAAAAGGGGAACGAGTGAGGGGAACGGTGGTGCTTCCTCATGGACTGGGAAAGCAGGTTAAGGTGGTAGTTTTTGCCGAAGGAGAAAAAGCTGAGGAAGCCAAGCAAAAGGGAGCCGATTATGTAGGAGGAGAGGAGCTGATAAAAAAAATTGAGAAAGGATGGCTGGACTTCGATGCAACAGTTTCCACCCCCCAGATGATGAGAATGGTAGCTAAGCTGGGACGAATTCTTGGCCCAAGAGGCTTGATGCCCTCTCCTAAGGTGGGGACGGTGAGCGAAGATCCCTCTAAGGTGGTGGAGGAGCTAAAGAAGGGCAAAATTGAATACAGAAATGACGCTACAGGAGGGATACATGCTTTAGTGGGGAAGGTTTCCTTTAAGGAAGAAGCCCTGTTGGAAAATATTAAGGCTTTATTAGCATCTCTGATAAAGGATAAACCGTCCACAGTTAAAGGAAGATATATTCGAGGACTCTCTCTCTGTTCGACCATGGGTCCAGGAATAAGGATTAATTTGCAAAAAGCTTTGGAGATGTTGTAAGATGAGCGTGCGTTTAGAGGATAAGATACGTCAGGTGGAGGAAATAGAGGAGAGGCTAAAGGCAAGCAAGGCATCTTTTATCGTGAATTACCGTGGTTTAAAGGTAGCCGAACTTACTGAACTTCGCAAGAATTTGAGGAAGGTGAAGGCTGTTCTTCAAGTGGTAAAAAATACTTTGGCTTATAAGTCTGTAAAAGAGGCAGGGTTAGAAAAGCTAAGTAAGTTCCTTTCCGGGCCTACAGGGATGATCTTTGTGGAGGGAGACCCTGTAGCTCCAGCTAAGGTAATCAAGGAATTTGTTCCAAATCATCCTCATCTTGTTATCAAGGGAGGTGTCTTAGGTGGACAAATACTCCAGGAAGATGAGGTGAAGGCCTTGGGGAACTTACCCGGGCAAGAGATACTTTTGGCACAGCTGTTAGCAGCGATGCAGTCACCCTTAACGGGGCTATTGAACGTTTTAAACGCTCCTTTAAGGAATTTGATTTTTGCGCTAAGGGCAATTTCATTAAAAGAGGGAGGTTTATCTATGGCAAAGGCGTTACCTGAGGCAGGAGAAAAGAAGGACGAAGATACCAAGAAAAAAGAGACGATGGGCAAAAAAGAGGAAATTATAAGGATAATTGAGGAAATGAATGTATTGGAGCTGTCCGAATTAGTAAAAGAGCTCGAAGATAGGTTTGGAGTAAAAGCTGTCCCCTCTGTAGCTACTTCTCAGGTTTCCGCTCCAGAGGAGAAGGCAAAGAAAGAGGAAAAAACCGAATTCGATGTGGTGTTAGCGGAGATAGGGAGCAAAAAAATTCAAGTAATCAAGGAAGTGCGGAAACTCACCTCTCTGGGATTAAAGGAAGCAAAGGATTTAGTCGAGGCAGCTCCTAAGCCTATCAAACAGGGGGTAACCAAGGAGGAAGCCCTTAAGATCAAGGAGGCTCTGGAGGCAGTAGGAGCAAAGGTGGAGTTAAAGTAAAACGCGAATCCAGGGAAAAGGAGATTTTTATGTATGAAAGGAAAAAGGCGATAAATTTTACAAAGTCTAAGCCTAAAATAAAGATCCCTGACCTTTTAAAAATGCAAAAGGTCTCTTTTGAGGCTTTTTTGCAAAAAGATGTTTCCCCAGAGGAAAGAAAGAACGAGGGGCTCCAAGGGGTATTTAAAGAGATCTTCCCTGTAGAAAGTTACAATGGGAAGTTAATTTTGGATTTCGTGGAGTATCGCTTTGGCGAACCCAGGCATAGCATAGAGGAATGTGAGGAGCAAGAGCTTACTTTTTCCCTTCCTATGTATATTAAGTTTCGTTTGATCAAAAAGGAAACAGGAGAAGTAGTTGAACAAGAGGTTTATCTTGGAGACCTACCTTTAATGACTGAGAGGGGAAGTTTTATCATCAACGGGGCAGAGAGAGTAATAGTCAGTCAACTGCAACGCTCTCCGGGTGTTTTCTTTGAGGAGGATACTTCAACATCTTCTGAGCATAAATTGCTCTATAGAGCACGAATCATTCCTGAACAGGGAAATTGGTTGGATTTAGAGATCAAAGACAATCTTCTGTGTGTGCGTATTAACAGAGGACGAAGACTGTTGGCTACCTTATTTTTAAGAGCGTTTGGTCTTTCTCCCGAAGATGTGCTTAGACAATTTTCCGATCCCAGGGATAAAAAAATTTTAAAGGATACCTTTGAGCAAGATGGGGTGAATTCACAGGAAGAAGCTTTTCTTAAGATCTATCAGAGAATTAGACCAGGACGTCCTCCTGTGGCTGAGTTAGCAAAAGAGCTTTTTAAGAATGTATTTCTGGATCCGCGGGGATATAACTTAGGAAGCGTGGGGAGATTTCAACTTAATAAAGAATTAAACCTAAATGTTAACCCGGAAGTCAAAACTCTCCAAGTAGAGGATATAATAGGAACTATAAAATGTATGTTTGAATTAATGAGAAAGGGAAGGGAGGTAAAAAGTTCAGATCACCTCTCCTATAAGAGAGTAAGGAGGGTAGGAGACTTATTGGCTGCGCAATTTCGTGTTGGGTTAACTTACTTAGCCAGAGTAGTTCGACAGCGGATGAGCATTCAGGATCCAGAGACCATTACTCCCAGATCCCTTATCAATACCAACACGATAAAGGGAGCTATAGATAGCTTTTTTAACACAGGACCCCTTTCTCAATATTTAGATCAAACTAACCCCTTAGCGGAACTAACTCATAAACGTAGATTATCCGCCCTTGGACCGGGAGGTTTAAGTCGCGTCCAAGCCAAAGAAGAAGTAAGAGATGTGCATTATACTCATTATGGACGTATCTGTCCTATAGAAACTCCGGAAGGACAAAATATCGGCTTAATTACCTCGATGGCTACCTATACCAGAGTGAATGAACTTGGTTTTCTGGAAACTCCTTATAGAAGGGTAAGGGGAGGAAAGATTACTCAAGAGGTAGTATATCTTGATGCACGTGAGGAGGATAATTATCACATCGCCAGTGCTGATGTTGTAGATAAAGAGGGGAATTTTATCAGACCAGAAGTAATTGTTAGATATAGAGGGGATATAACAGTTGTTCCTCCAGAAGAAGTGGATTACATAGACGTCTCTCCCAAGCAAATGGTGAGCATTACTACCTCTCTGATTCCCTTTTTAGAACATGATGACGCAAATCGAGCCTTGATGGGCTCAAATATGCAACGTCAGGCAGTTCCTCTGGAAAATCCAGAAGTGCCATTTGTTCAGACAGGAATGGAGGAGAAAGTAGCTGAGGATTCTATGAGGGGGATAAGAGCGAGACGAGAAGGAGAAGTCATCTATGTAGATGCCAATCAGATAAAAATAAAAACTCCGGAAGGCATAGACAAATATTTCCTGACGAAGTTTAAACGCTCAAATCAGAGGACATGCATAAATCAAAGGCCTCTGGTTGTAAAAGGAGATAAAGTAAAGGAAGGGGAGTTTATATCCGATGGTCCTGCCATTCATAAGGGAAAACTGGCCCTGGGAAGAAATGTCTTAGTAGCTTTTATGCCATGGGAAGGTTATAATTTTGAGGATGCCATTTTGATCAGTGAAAAGTTGGTAAAGGAGGATGTTTTTACCTCTGTGCATATCGAGGAATTTCAGGTGGAGGCAAAGCAGCTCAGATCGGGAACAGAGGAAATAACCGCTGATATTCCCAATGTAGATGAGTCATCCCTGAGGAATCTGAATGAAGAGGGCATTATTAGAATAGGAGCAGAAGTAAAGTCAGGAGATATTCTCGTAGGCAAAGTAACCCCTCAGGTGGAGATAAAACTTACTCCTGAGGAAAGGCTTCTACGAAGCATTTTTGGAGAGAAGGCGCAAAGAGTAAAGGATAACTCCCTGAGGGTTCCCCATGGCATTGAGGGTAAAGTAATTAAAACTAAGGTTTTCTCTCAGGAAAAAGGTGATAATCTTCCTCCAGATGTAAGAAAGAGAGTAAAGGTATGGGTGGCCATTCGTCGTAAGATTGGGGTAGGGGATAAGATGGCTGGGCGACATGGAAATAAGGGAGTTGTCTCTAAAATCCTTCCTGAAGAGGATATGCCTTATCTTCCTGATGGAACCCCTGTGGAAATAGTCTTAAATCCTCTTGGAGTTCCCTCTCGAATGAATATAGGCCAGGTTTTGGAGACTCATTTGGGATGGGCGGCTAAGGCCTTGGGAGTTGACGTGATCTGTCCTGTATTTGAGGGACCAAAAGAAGAGAAGATAAGGGAGTTATTGAAAAGAGCCTCTCTTCCTGAAGTAGGCAAAATTACCCTTTATGATGGACGAACGGGAGAGCCATTTGATCAACCTGTTGCCGTAGGTTATATGTATATGATGAAATTAATTCATTTGGCTGAGGAGAAAATACATGCCCGTTCTACAGGTCCTTATGCTCTAATTACTCAACAGCCCTTAGGTGGCAGGTCCAGACAGGGAGGACAGAGGTTTGGCGAAATGGAGGTGTGGGCTTTGGAGGGATACGGAGCGGCTTATACTCTCCAGGAAATGCTCACCGGTAAGTCGGATGACCTCCGGGGAAGGACTAACTTGCATGAGTGGATAATAAAGGGAGAAAATTTACTGGATACACATACTCCTGAGTCTTTTAAGGTTCTGGTTAAGGAATTTCAAGCGTTAGGTCTAAGTTTGGAGTTTTGGAAGAACGGAAAAAAACTTTCTATTAAAGATATAGAACAGGAAGAAACAATAGAGGACAAGAAAAATGTGGAAGACGAATGATATTACCAAAATTAAGGTGAGATTGGCCTCTCCTGAAGAGATAAGATCATGGTCCTATGGAGAGGTAAAAAAGACAGATACCATTAATTACCGCACCTTTAGACCGGAAAGAGGGGGTTTGTTTTGTGAGCAAATTTTTGGCCCTACTAAAAGTTACGAATGTTACTGCGGTAAATACAGGAAAATGAAATACAAGGGGGTTGTCTGTGAACGCTGTGGTGTAGAGGTTACGTCTTCAAGGGTTCGCCGAGAGAGAATGGGACATATCGAATTAGCTGCCCCCGTTGCTCACATCTGGTATACAAAAAAATATCTACCCCTTTTATTAAATCTTAAAAGAAGCGAGGTGGAGGAGGTAATTTATTTTATAAGCTACTTAGTAACCGACCCCGGGGAAACTTCTTTGAAAAAGCTACAAATCCTCAGTGAGGAGGAATATCAGGAATACAAGAATTCATACGGTGAAGGGGCTTTTCAGGCAGAGATGGGAGCAGAGGCAATTTTGAAGGTCTTAAAGGAGATGAAGCTTGAGAAACTGAAAGAAGAGTTGGAAGAGAAACTTCTCCAGGAGAGGACCAAGGGGAAGAGGATCAAATTAATTAAGCGGCTGGAAATAGTGGAGAATTTTCTTCGTTCAGGAAATAGACCGGAATGGATGATTTTAAAGGTTATTCCTGTTATCCCTCCTGACTTTCGGCCTATGGTGCAATTAGAAAGCGGGATTTTTGCTAACTCGGATTTAAATGACCTCTACAGACGTATTATTAATCGAAATAATCGTCTTAAATATTTATTGGAGATAGATGCTCCTCAGATAATTATCAGAAACGAAAAGAAGATGCTTCAGCAATCGGTGGATGCACTTTTCGAAAATGAAAAACTTCCCCAGCCTATATTAGGAGCGGGGGGGAGACCTCTTAAATCTTTGAGTGAGATACTTAAAGGGAAGGAAGGGAGATTTCGACAGAATCTTTTGGGTAAGAGGGTTGACTATTCGGGTAGAGCGGTGATCGTGCCTGGACCTAATTTAAAAATTTATCAATGTGGACTACCAAGGAAAATGGCACTGGAACTTTTCAGACCCTTTATTATAGGGGAGATTTTGCGTAAAGGAAAAGCGGAGACCATTAAGAGGGCAAATGATTTGATAGAAAAGGCTGATTCATTTGTCTGGGAGACGTTGGAAAATGTGATCAGGGATCATCCCGTGCTTCTGAATCGAGCTCCAACCTTGCATCGTTTGGGAATTCAGGCCTTTCAACCTGTTTTAATTGAGGGAAATGCCATTCAACTGCATCCATTGGTATGTACTGCTTTTAACGCCGATTTTGATGGTGATCAGATGGCTGTTCATGTTCCTCTTTCTTATGAAGCGCAACTTGAGGCCCGCATTTTGATGTTATCCAGCAATAATCTCCTTTCCCCTGCCAATGGAAATCTCATAACTATCCCTACACAAGATATTGTCGTGGGTTGCTACTATCTAACCATGGAGAAAGAGGAAAAGGGAGAGGTAAAAAAGTTCTTTTCCAATCCGGAGGAAGTAATTCTTTCTTACGAATTAGGAAAAGCGAGCCTTCATCAACCTATAAAATTGATGTTAAAGGGAAAATGGATTCAGACCACTCCGGGAAGAGTGATCTTTAACTCTGTTCTTCCTGATGAGATGGAATTTAAAAATCGTTTAGTGGACAAAGAAGTCCTTTCAGAGATTATAAGTGAAATTTGGAAAAAATACGGGAATGCCACTACGATTAAGGTTTTGGATGCCATAAAAGATTTGGGATTTAAATACGCTACTAAGTCAGGATTGACTTTTTCTATGTCAGATATGCCTAATATACCCGAGAAAAAGAGGCTTATGGAAGAAGCAGAAGAAGAAGTAAAGGGATATGGATTTTTAGCTCAGGAAGGAGTGATCAAGGAGGAGGAAAAATATATCGATGTGATTGATTTAAGAATGAGAATTATTGATCAAATAGGACAAAAGGTAGTTCACTATCTTTCCGCAAATCCCTTTAATCCCCTTTATTTAATGTGGAAGTCAGGAGCACGAGGAAGTGCGGATCAGCTGCGTCAGATAATAGGAATAAGGGGATTGGTGTCCAGATCAGTAAGAGAAACTTATCGTAGAGAGCTCTGGGATGAGGCATTTAAGAGAACATTGGACATTTCTCCTGATTTGATCCGACAATATTTTTATCCTCTCCCCGGGGGTAGATTAAAAGGAAGAATCGGAGAGGAACCTATTCGCTCCAGTTTTAAGGAGGGTCTCAGTTCTCCAGAATATTTTATCTCTACCTCTGGAGGGAGAAAGGGATTGGTAGATACCGCCTTAAAGACGGCTTATGCAGGTTATCTTACTCGTAAGTTAATAGCTGTAGCTCAAAATGTCATCATCGCCGAGGAGGATTGTGGAACCATAGATGGATTTGTTGTGAGGCCCTTAGTGGTGGAAGGGAAGGTGGTAGAATCCCTACGAGAGAGAATATTAGGCAGGGTAACTGCCTCTCCTGTACTGCATCCTCTTAAAAAAAAGGTGATTGTGGGGGCTAATGAGGAAATTACCGAGGAAATAGCTGAGGAAATAGAAAAAGCTGGGGTGAAGGAGGTAAAAGTCCGTTCTCCCCTGACCTGCGAGGCTAAATGGGGGCTATGTCGAAGGTGTTACGGATGGGATCTTGCTGCTCATAAGATGGTGAACATAGGCGAAGCAGTGGGGGTGATAGCCGCACAATCCATTGGAGAACCAGGAACTCAGCTTACCTTACGGACTTTTCATACAGGAGGGATATTCCGTAAGGGAGGAGATGTTCCTCAAGGCTTGCCTCAGATTACACAGCTTCTTGAACCTCGGAAGCAGAATGTTCTTGCGGAGGGAGTTGTTCGACAGCGTAAAGGGGAAGAGGCTCTGGTGAGTGAAATAGAGGGAAGGGTAAAGATAGAAAGAAAGGGAGAAAGCTCTTTTGTTAAAATACAAGGAGAATCTGGCAAAGAGATAACTTATGAAGTGGGAAGAGAAATATTAGTTTCAGATGGTGAGGCGATAGAGGCAGGGAAGAAAATAGTTGAAGGTTCCATAAACCCCCGCACTCTTTTAAGGATAAGGGGAGTAAGGGCGGCGCAGGAGTATTTAGTAAATCAAGCTCAGCAAGTTTACCATTCTCAAGGGGTGAGTATTAACATTAAACACTTTGAGGTGATCGTGAGACAGATGATGAGAAAAGTTGAAATAGAGGATCCAGGAGATACTGATTATTTACCCGGAGAACAGGTAGATAGAACAGAATTTGAAGAAGTTAATAAAAAGGTAAAGGAGAGAGGAGGTAGACCAGCTACGGTGAGGCCTGTCCTTTTAGCTATACCCAAAGCAGCGCAGGAGGATGAAAAAAGCTTTCTATCTGCTGCTTCCTTTCAGAGGACGAAACAAGTTCTGGCTGAAGCGGCTATTTCAGGACAGACAGATTCTCTGAAAGATCTCAAGGGTAATGTAATTATTGGAAAGCTGATTCCTGCAGGGACAGGATTTAACTTAAATAAAGGAGTGTAAATGCCTACCATTAATCAATTATTGCGGAAGGGACGTAGGTTAACTAAAAAAAAGAGCAAAAGTCCCGCATTGCAAGGGTCGCCTCAAAAAAAGGGAGTTTGTGTTGTTGTTAGAACGCTTACCCCCAAAAAACCAAATTCTGCTCTCAGGAAAGTTGCCAGGGTTAGGCTATCTAACGGAACGGTGGTAACTGCTTATATTCCCGGAGAAGGGCATAATCTACAGGAGCACTCTGTTGTCCTGGTGAGAGGAGGGAGAGTTAAGGATTTACCGGGGGTTAAATATCATATCATCCGAGGAGCCTTAGATGCAGCAGAAGTAGAGGGAAGAAAGAAGGCTCGATCCAAATATGGAAAGAAAAAAGAAAAAGGACAAGAATAAATGGCCAGGCGAAAAATAGCAAAAAAAAGGGATGTATCACCGGACCCCGTTTATAATAATCGAGTGGTGAGTAAGCTTATCAATAAACTAATGCGGGACGGGAAAAAAAGCAAAGCGGAGTCCATTTGTTACCAGTGTTTTGAGATCATAGAGAAGAAATTAAAGAAAGATCCTGTGGAAGTTTTCTTGAAGGCTTTGGAGAACATTAAGCCTGTTGTTGAGGTCCGTTCTCGTCGAGTGGGAGGAGCTACTTATCAGGTTCCTGTAGAGGTCAGGCCAGAAAGACGGGAAGCCTTAGCTCTTCGCTGGATAATTCATTTTGCCCGTGAAAAAAAGGGCAGGCCAATGAAGGAAAAGTTAGCTGAAGAGATCATAATGGCCTCACGAGGGGAGGGTTTAGCAGTAAAGAAGAAAGAGGACACTCATCGTATGGCAGAGGCTAACCGAGCCTTTGCTCATTATCGTTGGTGAGAGGAGAGGATGTTGTGAGTGTTGTGGATATAAAGTCTTATCCAACCCCTGAGCTCTGGAGAGAAAAAATGGAAGGTGAACATTACATAAAGAAGATACGAAATATTGGGATAGTAGCTCATATAGATGCCGGGAAGACCACCGCTACCGAACGTATTCTATATTACACGGGAAAAATATCCAGAATAGGTGAGGTAGATGATGGAACAGCAGTAATGGATTGGATGGAGCAGGAAAAAGAGCGAGGGATTACCATAACTTCAGCTGCTACTACTTGTCTATGGAAGAACCATTATATTAATCTCATTGATACACCTGGACATGTGGATTTCACCGTGGAGGTGGAAAGAGCTCTGAGGGTACTGGACGGGGTAGTAGTTATCTTCTGTGGAGTGGAAGGGGTTGAGTCTCAATCGGAGACAGTATGGAGGCAGGCTAACCGTTATAGTATTCCCCGGATCGTCTTCGTTAACAAATTGGATAGGGTAGGGGCGGATTTTTATCGCGTAGTAGAGGAGATAAGGAAGAAATTTGCTCTTATCCCTTTGCCTCTTCAATTACCCATTGGGAAAGAAAAGGACTTTCGAGGTTTGATAGATTTAATAAGGATGAAAGCCCTTTTTTGGGAAGGGGAAGGGTTGGATGCTAAGATCTTTGAGGGAGAAGTTCCGTCTTATTTAAGGGAAAGGGCACTTTCCCTCCACAAGGATTTAGTGATGAAGGCGGCTGAAGCGAACGATGAACTTCTGGAGAAATTTTTGGAAAAAGGGGACCTGGAGATAGAGGAAATAAAGGAAGGGATTAGGAGCATAACCCTTGCCCATAAAGGAGTTCCTATCCTTTGCGGAAGTGCCTTAAAAAATAAGGGGATTCAGCTTTTGTTAGATGCGATTATAGATTATCTTCCTTCACCTTTAGATGTTCCACCTATAAAGGGGGTAAATCCCCTGAATGGAGAAAGAGAGAAAAGAATCCCCTCTAATAAAGAATCTTTTTCGGCTTTCGCCTTCAAGATAGTGACTGACCCTTATGTAGGGAGATTAACCTATTTCAGGGTATATTCAGGAAAAATTAAAGCCGGTTCCCAGGTTTACAATTCAACAAAGGGTGAGCAGGAGAGGATTACTCGAATTTTGGAAATGCACGCCAATCATCGAAAGGAAAAGAAGGAAATTAGTGCAGGAGAGATAGGAGCGGCTATAGGGCCTAAGAACATAGATACAGGAGATTCCCTTTGTGAGAAAGAGCATCCTATAGTCTTTGAAAAGATCAAGTTTGCTGAACCGGTAATCTCCGTAGCTGTTGAGCCCCAGAGTAAGATGGAACAAGATAAAC
>CAYSEE010000008.1:0-9212 GCA_964429955.1 uncultured Clostridia bacterium
AATATATGCCGGTTATAAAACTCCCTTATTCTCTCCATCGTATTAGCTCATCTTATAGCTATACAATAACAAAATCCATCTTTTAACAAAAACAACCCTCTCTGGAATTTATCGGCTACCGCAGTTATTATCTTAAAGATTCTCGAAGATTTTTTGGATCTCTCGCTGCTCTCAAAGCTACGCTAAGGCTTATTTGACCCCCCTTCACTAAATCTCTCAGAGCCTGATCCATTGTTTGCATGCCAAACTTGCTCCCTGTCTCCATAGTTGTATATAATTGATATATTTTATCACTCCGGATAAGATTGCTTACAGCAGAGGTAGTTATCAATAATTCTACTGCAGGTATTCTCCCTTTCCCGTCCTTTTTGGGAAGAAGCCTTTGGCTAATTATCGCCTGTAAAGAAGAGGATAATTGTGTTCTCACTTGAGGTTGTTGATAAGGAGGGAAGACATCAATGACTCTATCGATAGCCTGAGGAGCATCAGGGGTATGTAAAGTTGCTAAAATCAGATGTCCTGTTTCGGCAGCTGTGATAGCCGTAGCTATGGTCTCCAGATCTCTCATCTCTCCGATCAAAATGACATCAGGGTCCTCTCGAAGAGCATACTTTAAAGCACTGGCAAAGGAAAGCGTGTCTTCTCCCACCTCCCTTTGTTCAACTACGCTTCTCTTGTGAGAATGCAGGTATTCAATAGGGTCTTCTATGGTGATGATGTGGCACGCTCTTTTCTCATTAATTATCCTCACCATAGCTGCCAGAGTAGTTGACTTTCCACAACCGGTAGGACCGGTTACCAGAATCAATCCCTTTTCTTTAAGAGCAAGATCAGCAAGAATAGGGGGAAGATTCAGATCGGAAAGAGAGGGAATATTGTAAGGAATAAGCCTAATTGCGCAGGCTACTGACCTTCGTTGATAATGGACATTTATTCTAAATCGCCCAATACCCGAAACGCCAAAAGAAAAGTCCATTTCACAATATTTCTCAAATTTTTTCCTCTGTCCCTCAGTCATCAGAGAATAGATAAGAGATTTTGATCGCTCAGGCGTTATCTTTTCATTCTCTGACAACCTTAACTCTCCGTTGACCCTAAATACAGGAGACACTCCGGGTACAATATGAAGATCCGAAGCCCCTATTTCCTTCATTTCCTTCAATAGAGAATACATATTCATTTAATAACTTCCTTTATTAAATTTAAGATATTTGAGGAATTTTTGAAATTCCGATACTTTAAGATATTTGAGAGAGCAATACTTCGATACTGTTAAATTAACGTATTTTTCCTTTGTATCATTCCATATTGAATCAAGATAAAAACCCCTATGGCCATAATTATGTCGCCTATATTTAAAACACGTGGTCTCGGATAAGGAGGAGGTAAAACTATAACATCGCATAATAATTTTAATCGTGTGTTCTGGGTTAATATCGTGTGAATAGCATAAGCTTTGCTCTTCAGAAGCGGTAAGGTATCGGCTAATCCTGCTTTCACCAGAGCATCAACTGACACAGGCATTCTACCACCATTAAATAGAATAACAATAAAATTAACTAAAACCCCCAACCCTATTATCTTCATTCCTCTTATATTTCGACTATACCAGATGGCCACCAACAGGAGTAAATAAGAGAATATATGAAGATATATCCCAAAATTGGAGAATAAATTAGAGCCTCGTTCTCCCCAAAAGACCAACATATATTGAATCGAAAAGGCGGCTATTACCAATCCTACTTTCTTAAAAGGAAGGTCAGCCAACCATCTTACCTTTCCCCCTCTTAAAAGGCCTATTACCAAAGAGATAAGCATTACATCAAGTAACATTTTGATTTGACTTTAGCACCTTAAGAAATGCCTCCACCACCTTCTTATCAAACTGCGTCCCCGCATTTTCCTTCAACTCCCTTATCGCCTCCTTGGTTGAATAAGCTGAGCGATAAGGCCTCTTAGAGGTCATAGCATCGTAGGCATCTATTACGGCAAGGATTCTTGCGCCTACGGGGATATCCTCTCCCTTTAGTCCTTCGGGATATCCCTGACCATTGTATCTCTCATGATGATAATAAACCAATCGAGAGGCTTTTTTAAGTGAATCAATTTTACTAATTATATCCCTTCCTGTCTTTGGGTGCTTTCTCATCTCGGTCAGTTCTTTCTTGGTTAACTTCCCGGGTTTATTGAGAATTCGGTCGCTAACGCCGATTTTGCCGATATCATGCAATATCGCTGCATAACGAATTATCTCCACTTCATTGATGGAAACCCCTAACTCTCTTGCCGTAGCTACGGCATATTGAGACATCCTCATAGAGTGATCTTCGGTATAGGCATCCCTTGCCTCTATAGCTGTGGCTAAAGCCTGAATCGTGCTCAGATGTTGTTTGCGAAGATCTACATACAGTCTATAGGCATAATAAGCGATGAACAGAGGAAAGCACAAAAATAGAACAGCCCACCAGCTTATCCCTCTGTAGAGCACAGCCATCAGGAAGCCAATGGGAGTTTGAGCCAGATAATTTGGGACAGTCCACTTAAAGTTAACTAACCACATTTCCAAAATGGAGGTTTTCTTCTGTAAAGCAAGGATAATGTTCACCAAAAAAGTATTTACTAAAAAGTAAGCTAAAGCAGATGATACTATGGGGAGGATATGCCCTATAGAGTCAGCCGTAATAGCTGTTCCACCCATATATTGGTAGACTATCCAGGCTGCTGATATCGCCAAAATAAGTTGAGCGTTGTTAAATAGAATTCCATACCAAAATTTTCTTCCCTTTAGTTTAGCTTCCACTATTGTATTGCAAACAACAACTATCCAACTACTTACGCCGGGACCATAAACAAGAAGAGAAGCATAGATTACTGGAAAGCCCAGAGTAACAAAGCCGCCTTGAGGCAGAGCTACTGGAGTTAACTCGGCAATAATATCCAATGCTGCCCAGAAAAGAAACCCTCTTAATACTTCCCAGCTAAGGATAATGTTGTATGTCCAATGAGCTAACAGAACTGTTCCCACGGCGGTAACTAAAATTATATATAGCCACAACCTTTTGGAAAGTTCTGGCAATAATTCCTCCCCTTTTTATTATTATCTAATAAGCTCCTTATCCTCCCCACTTATAGTTAGCTCCCCCAGCAAGCAAGAGTGCCGTGATAACGAACAGAGCCTTCAATATTTTCACCTTTAAGGTCGCCTTCATTTACCTCACCTCCTGATAGTTAAATTTTTACCTCATTGAGATACTCGAGACCCAAATTGTATAAAGTCTCCGCATCCTTTTTGGTCTTAGCCTCGGCAATTATACGAACTACAGGCTCTGTGCCTGAGGCCCTTATATGCACCCATCCCTCATTTAGGTAAACCTTAACCCCGTCAAGAAAGTTAAGCTTATCTTCCTCAAACTTCCTCCTCAAATTAACCTTAAGGAGGGAAAGATTCTCCTTAGGAAACTTTACTTTTCCCTTGATCATATAGTACCGGGGTATCTCTTCGGCCAATTCTGAAAGGGGTTTGTTAGAGGTAGCCAGATACTCTAACACCAGAGCGATACCAGCAATTCCATCTCGAGCATAATGAACCTGAGGAATGATCACCCCTCCATTTCCCTCTCCTCCAATTACCGCTCCCTCCTCCCTCATACAGCGAGATACGTAGACATCGCCAACCTTTGTGCGTTTTACAGGACAATCAAATTCCCTGGCTATATCATCCAAGGCCTGTGTGGTGGAAAGATTTGTGACTACCAATCCCCTTTTCTTGCTAAGGACAAATTTGGAGACCAAAAGAAGGGAATAACCCTCAGGTAAAATTTCCCCCTCCTCTGATACAAGGGCGACTCTATCGGCATCCGCATCATGGGCAAAACCAACATCTGCTCCTTCAGTTTTAACTACCTGGGAAAGTTCTCTCAAATTGGAGGGAATTGGCTCAGGGGGATGAGAAAAGATCCCGTTTGGCTCACAATTAAGTTCTACCACCTCACAACCCAAACGGCGAATAAGCTCAGGACTGATCAATGCACCTGCTCCATTACAGGCATCAAGAACAACTTTAAATTTTTTACTTCTAATTTTTCTCCTGTTTACCAGATTTAAAACCCTTTCTAAATGATTTTCTATAGCTGAATTTTCTCGATGAACCTCCTTTATCTCATTCCAGGCTGCTCGCTCTATCTTTTTTGTCCTGTAAATCTCAAGAACCTGTTCTCCTTGTTCAGGATAGAGAAAAAGGCCATCGGAACGAATAAATTTTAGAGCATTCCATTCTACCGGATTATGACTGCCTGTAATGGCAATGCCACCATTGGCTTTTAACTTCTCCACCATAAGCTGTAGAGAAGGGGTGGGGCAAATACCCACATCTATAATTTCGCAACCTACAGAAAGCAAACCGCTGAAGACAGCATAGCTAAGCATTTGATTTGAGGTCCGACTATCAGAACCCACCACTATTTTTCCCCTCTGCACAAAATTCCCAAAAGCAGCGGCAAACCCAGCCACCATTTCAGGAGTAAGCGTCTTGCCTATTATTCCCCTTATTCCTGATGCACTGATTAAAAGTGAACTCATCTTACTCGCCTTATCTTCTCCCAGGCGGACTGAGCAGCCATTTTTTCCGCTTTTCTCTTGGTAGGCCCCGTCCCCTCTCCTAAAACTTCTCCCCCGACTCTTACCCTAACCTTAAATGTCTTATAATGATCAGGGCCAATTTCTTGAATTAATTCATACTGAGGGAGGCACTTGTAGAGAGATTGGGTATATTCTTGTAGACGTGACTTAAAATCTCTCATTTTCTTAATCTTTTCTTCCTCCTTGGTAAGCATGTTCAATATAAAAGAACGTGTTATCTCCAATCCTCTGTCTAAATAAAGAGCACCAATTACAGCCTCATATGTATCAGCTAATAAAGCATCTTGGGACTGGATTCCCTTTTGATTCTCATTTATTAAAAGATAGGCTCCTATATTTATTTTCCGGGCATAATGAGAAAGCGCCTCCTCAGAGACAATCATACTCCGAAATTTGGATAGCTCTCCTTCATCGAAATGAGGATATTTCTTAAATAGATATTCCGCTATGACCAGCTCCAACACTGCATCTCCCAAAAACTCAAGTCTCTCATTATAAGAAATATCCTTTTTGTTAAATGATTTAGCGTAAGAGGAGTGCGTTAAGGCCTGATTTAAAAGCTCTAAATGTATAAATTTAATTTTTAAACTTTTTTGAAGATCCTCCAGCTCCTTTCTTCTCTGTGAAGTAAGCTCCATATCACAATCTCTCAATCTTCATATTTCCTCACTACCAAGACAGCATTATGCCCGCCAAAGCCCATAGAATTAGATAAAGCTATTTTTATCTTAGCCTCTCGAGCTTGATTGGGAACATAGTTCAAATCGCATTCAGGATCGGGGTTTTCATAGTTAATGGTAGGAGGGATAATTCCCTCGTTGAGGGCTAAAAGACAAGCGATTAGCTCCACACCCCCTGTTGCCCCAAGGAGATGACCCGTCATAGACTTTGTGGAGCTTATGGGTATCTGGTAGGCATAGGTGCCAAAAACATCCTTAATAGCTCGGGTCTCCATCTTATCATTGAGAGGGGTAGAGGTTCCGTGAGCATTTATATAGCCTACCTCCTCAGGAGATATCTCAGCATCCCTGAGGGCCTTCATCATCGCTTCCTTGATGCCCCGTCCATCCTCCACTGGCTGAGTTACATGATAGGCATCAGCGCTCATTCCAAAACCTATTATTTCGCCCAAAATAGATGCTCCCCTCTTTTTAGCCCTGCTTAACCTCTCTAAAACCACGATTCCCGCTCCCTCCCCTATCACGAAACCATCTCTTTCCCTGTCAAAGGGACGCGAGGCCTTTTCTGGCTCTTCATTTCGAGTGGATAAGGCTCGCATTGAGCAAAAGCCAGCTAATCCAAGGGGGGTAATGGCAGCTTCCGTTCCACCTGCAATCATTATCTCTGCATCTCCTCTCTGAACAATTTTAAAGGCTTCTCCAATGGAGTGATTTCCCGTAGCGCAAGCAGTGGAAATGGAAAAATTGGGCCCAGAAAGTCCGTAGCGAATGGAGATCTGGGCAGAGGCGATATCGGTGATTAACATCGGGATTAAGAAAGGACTCACCCTTTGTGGTCCTTTTTCAAGTAAGATGGTTTCCTCTCTTTCAATGGTGGAAAGTCCCCCTACTCCCGAGCCTACCAAAACCCCTATTTTAGTAGGGTCTTCCTTCTCAAAATCAATTTCGGCGCCTTTTATCGCCTCCTCCGCTGCCACTATCCCCAATTGAGTAAACCTATCCATTCGTTTAATTTCTTTGGGAGATAGATATTGTTGTGGATTAAAGTCCCTAACCTCTCCTGCCATCTGAGACCGATAAGGAGAGGGATCAAAGCAAGTTATCCTCCTTACCCCGCTTTTCCCGGCAAAAAGCGCCTCCTTGAATTTCTTTATTCCAATACCGATAGGGGAAACCACCCCCATCCCTGTAATTACCACTCGATACTTCATATTTTAATCTTATCACTCTTCTTCTAAGTGGTCTTCAATGTAATCCACGACTTTTTGCACCGTGGTTAATTTTTCCGCTTCCTCGTCAGGAATTTCCAGATCAAATTCCTCCTCCAGAGCCATTACTAATTCCACCGTGTCCAGTGAATCCGCCCCTAAGTCATCTACAAACTTGGCCTCAGGGGTGATCTGCGAATCATCCACTCCCAATTGTTCACTGGTAATCTCCTTTACTTTTTTTAGAATCTCATCTTTAGTCATTCCCTTCAACCTCCTTAATTTTTTATGAAATCTATCTATAGAGTTAGTATTTGCTTCTCACTTTTTACGTCTCACGTGTCACCTCTCACGTTCATATTGCCATTCCACCGTCTATTTTGATTACCTCACCTGTAATATAGGATGCTTCTTCGGAAACTAAATAGGAAACGAGGCTGGCTACCTCCTCGGGTCTGCCTGCCCTACCAAGAGGAATTTGAGATAAAAAACTCTTCTTTGTTCTCTCATCCAACTTTTCAGTCATAGGAGTCTGGATAAATCCAGGGGCAATTGCATTAACCGTGATGTTTCTCCGGCCAAGTTCCTTAGCTGCTGATTTGGTTAAACCGACAATCCCCGCTTTGGAAGCAGCATAATTCGCCTGTCCAACATTTCCTCTTAATCCAACCGTAGATGAAACATTCACAATTCTCCCATACTTTTGTCTTATCATCAATCCTACAACAGCCTTTAAGCAATTGAAAGACCCTTTCAAGTTCACAGCCAGAACCCTATCCCAATCCTCTTCCTCCATCCTTAAAAGCAGCCTATCAGAGGTTATGCCGGCATTGTTGACTAATATATCGATCCGCTTAAATTTGTCAACTGTTTTTTTTACTCCCTCACTTACCTCTCCAAACTCGCTCACATCCACTTTAAGGAAAAGAGCCTCTTCTCCCGTGCTTATTATATCCTCAACTACTTTTCTGGATAAATTCTCCTCAATATCAAATATGACTATTTTTGCTCCCTCCTTAGCTAATTTTAAACAAATCTCCCTGCCTATACCCCGGCTTCCTCCCGTAACTATAGCCACTCTGCCCTTTAACGACATTGACAACTCCTTTTAAAGATATTGAAGAGGTAATGTTTCGGAGTTAAAATTCCTTTCCAGATAATTAATTGCTTGCTCCATATCCTCGGCTAATGGCGCTTCAAATTCCATCCATTCCCTTCTCTCAGGATGAAAAAAACCTAAGATTTTAGCATGCAACATACCCCGCCTTGCTCTATAGGGAAAATCCTGCGCCATTCTTTTCCCATACACCCTATCCCCTATAAGAAAGCAATTAATGCACCGGAGATGAAGGCGAATCTGATGAGTTCTGCCTGTGCGGGGATGCAGTTCCACCAAGCTCCATTTTCCCCAACATTTTAAAACTCGATAATGGGTAATTGCCTCACGGCCAAATTTTTCATCTATAGCCATCTTTTTGCCTTCCCGGGGATTTCTTCCAATTCTTTTATCTATCCTTCCCTTACCTTGAGGAGGTCTTCCTCTCACCAGCGCTAAATAAATCTTTTTCACCTCTCGTTTTTGAAACTGATTGGCTAAGGCTAAGTGAGTGCAATCATCCTTGGCTATCACCATTACCCCGGAAGTATCCCTATCCAGACGATGCACAATGCCCTGTCGCAGGACCCCGTTTAACTGAGAAAGGCGGTGGCAGTGAAAAAGAAGGGCATTGACCAACGTGTCCTCTTGCTCATAAGAAGTGGGATGAACCAGCATACCCGGAGGTTTATTTACTACCAGGAGCTTATCATCCTCCCATAAGATATCTAATGGGATAGGTCTTGGCCTTACCTCTAATCTGAGAGATGAGGGAATGACAACGCTAATTTCATCTCCTCTTCTAACAGTATAAGCTCTTTTACTCATTTTCCCATTTACGGTAACCATCCCTTTATCAATTAGTCCTTGAAGAAGAGAACGGGAAAATTTGGAAAGATGGTTTTTCAAGAAAAGATCCAACCTTACGCCTTCCTTTTCTACCACGAATCGATGGGTAAAGCTATCCTGAGGATACATTTTTACCCTTTGGAACTTATCACTTTCCAGCACCTCTCACACAGAGCAGGATGGTCCTCATTTTTCCCCACATAAGGGCTATAATTCCAGCAGCGTTCACACTTTCTTCCCTTTGCTCTTTCCACCTCAACCTCCATCTTCTTTCCCTCCTTCAATTCTACCTGGGAGACAATAAAGGCTTCTCTCAGCATGTCTTCTGAACCCCTTAAAAGGGATATAAGGGAATTAGGAAAGCTTACGATAATTTTAGCCTCTAAGGATGCAGCAATATCCTTAGCCTGCCTTGCCTCCTCCAATTTCTTCAACACCTTATCTCTAATCTCCATTATCCTCTCCCACTTATCCTCCAGCTCTCTATCCACTAATTTTTCATCTCTTTTGGGCCAGGAGGCCAAGAAAATGCTTACGGAACTGCACTTGTATTATTTATATTAGTTCTTATTTTATATGGAATGGCAACTCTATTTCAATCAAAAATAGAAAAACATTCAGAAAAACACTTTATTCTAAGGTGAAAACTATGTCAATCGTAAAATCAAAAAAAATTAGTGAAAAATATATTGAAAAATCTGAAGAATATGCAAAAAGTCAACCAAATATTGGAGATTCTCC
>CAYSEE010000008.1:9222-11711 GCA_964429955.1 uncultured Clostridia bacterium
TAATCCTTGAATATATTTCCAAACTTCCTCAGAGGTAAAGGGAAGAATGGGCGCCATTAGCTTGGTTAGATTCACCAACAGGTGATATAAAACCGTCTGAGCAGACCTTCTTTCCTTAGATTTAGCCGGGAAGGTATAAAGTCTATCCTTTAAAATATCAAAATAAAACGAGCTCAACTTATTCTTGACAAAATTATGGAAAATTCGAACAGCCTCATGAAATTTGAACGCTTCGAAATTCGCCGTTATCTGCCTAATTATCGTTTGAAAATAAGAAAGGATGTATCTGTCCACTTCTCGCATTTCCCTTATGGATACCCTGTCTCTTAAGGGATCAAAGTCATAGAGATTCCCCAAAAGAAATCTATAAGCGTTTCTTATTCTTCGATACACCTCTACGACGTAATTTAAAATCTCCTCGGAGATGCGAATATCCTGAGTATAATCCTCCAAGCTTACCCATAGTCTTAAAATATCTGCTCCTTTCTCCTTAACAATTTGCTGGGGGTCTATTACATTACCTATGGACTTTGACATTTTTTTCCCCTGAGAATCCACAATAAACCCATGAGTAAGGACCTCTCGATAGGGTGGCTCTCCCCTGCAGGCGATGGAGGTAAGAAGGGAGGTTTGAAACCAACCCCGATGCTGATCCGATCCCTCTAAATAAAGATCAGCCGGATACCCCAGGGACTTTTCCTGCGCTACCACCGCCTGATGAGACACTCCAGATTCAAACCACACGTCTACGATATCCTCTTCCTTCCTAAATTTACTTCCTCCACACCTGGGACACTTAAATCCTGGTGGAATTATCTCCTCCACTTTTTTCTTGAACCAGACATCCGAACCTTCTTCTCTAACTAAATTCTGCAGCTGCTTGATAATTTTCTCATCGACCAACATCTCGCCACAGTTCTGACAGTAAATTACGGGGATTCCCACCCCCCAATATCTCTGTCGGGAAAGACACCAATCCGGACGTTCGGAAAGCATACTCTTAATTCTTGTTGCACTCTGAGAGGGAATCCATCTCACCTTTTGAGCTACAGCTTCCATTGCCCTTTTTCTCAGGTCGTGTTTGTCCACATTCATAAACCATTGTGACGTGGCACGAAAGATCAAAGGGGATTTACATCTCCAACAATGCGGATAAGAGTGATAAATTTTCCCTGCGTGGAACAGATAATTTTCCTCTTCAAGTTTTCGCAAAATTAAGGGATTAGATTTAAAGACAGATATTCCCTCAAAATCCTTCACCTCAGAGGTAAACTTTCCCTCATCGTTCACAGGAGAGAAAATGGGAAGGTTATATTTAAGACCTAAAAGATAATCCTCCTCTCCATGTCCTGGAGCAATATGGACACATCCAGTTCCCTCTTCTGTATCCACAAAATCGGCTAATAGGACCCGCGATTCTCTATCCATAAAAGGATGGGTATACTTTACTCCCTCTAACTTTTCACCTTTTAAAGTAAGCAATACCTTCTCTTCCTTCATCCCCGTCTCTTCTCTAACTCTGCTCAACGAGTCCTTTCCCAGGATAAGGATTTCCTCGTTCATCTGAACAAAGGAATAGGAAACCTCAGGATGAAGGGCGATTCCCAAATTCGCTGGAAGAGTCCAGGGAGTGGTTGTCCAAATTAAAAAATAAACGGGAAGATTGGATGAGAGAAACGGTAAATTATCCTTCACGGCGAATTTAACATAAATGGAGAAATCCTCTCTCTCTTTATATTCTATCTCTGCCTCAGCCAGAGCTGTCTGACACTTAAGGCACCAGTGAACGGGCTTCAGCCCCCTGTAGATATAGCCTTTTTTGGCTAACTCGCCGAAAACTCCTATGATCTCAGCTTCATATGCTGGATCCATAGTAAGATAGGGATTTTCCCAACGACCAAAAATTCCTAATCTTTTAAACTCCTCCCTTTGTTTGGCCACAAAGTGGTAGGCATATCTCTTCGCCTTCCCCCTAAACTCCAGCCGGGAAATTTCATTCTTGTCTATCTTGAGTTTTTTGAACAGCTGATGTTCCACGGGGAGTCCATGGCAGTCCCAACCAGGGATAAAGGGAGCGTCGAATCCCTGCATAGTCTTATATTTTATTATTATATCCTTGAGTATCTTATTGAGGGCCTGTCCTAAGTGGATATCCCCGTTAGCATAAGGAGGGCCATCATGGAGAACATACTTAGGGCTGCCCTTTCTTTTTTCCCTTATTTTTTGATATATTTTTCTTTCTTCCCAAAACTTTAGAATCTGGGGCTCTTTTTGAGGAAGATTTGCCCGCATGGGAAATTTTGTCCTGGGAAGATTAAGGGTTTTGCTATAATCCATTTATATCTCTCCTATTATTCTCTTTACCAATCTGGTCATTTTTGGCTCCGCCTCCTGGGCCACACGGATGACCTCATCAGAGTTCACCGGCTTTAGCCTATCCGGTATACACTCATCGGTGATACAGCTGATGCCCAATACCCGGAGGTTGC
>CAYSEE010000009.1:0-11005 GCA_964429955.1 uncultured Clostridia bacterium
CCAGAGCTTTCCCGAGGAAAAGACAGCTGCCAGGTCAGTTGACCCAACCCCTGTGGAAAAGGCATTTAAGGCTCCGTAGGTGCAGGTATGAGAATCCGCTCCTACAACCAAATCCCCGGCTACTATCCAGCCCTCTTCAGGGCCGACCACGTGACATACCCCTTCTCCTATATCGTATAGCCTTATCCTTTGCTCTTTGGCGAAGTTTCGCATCAAGCTGTGAAGGGAGGACACCTCCTTATTAGGGGAGGGTGCGCTATGGTCGATGAAAAGGGCAAGTTTCTTACCATCGAAAACCTTTCTCCTTCCCATCCTCTGAAAGACACGGATGGTTAAAGGGGCCGTTCCATCCTGAGCCATAGCAAAGTCGACATCACAGACTACTATCTCCCCTGCCCGGGCGTCTTTACCTGAATGAGATGAAAGAATTTTCTCCGCTATCGTCTTTCCCATAATCTCCCCCTCTACTGTCCATACTTTTCCTTATATCTTTTATGAGCCCTCTTTATCTCCTCTTCGGGGATTTGAACAGGAGTTCCTCGAAGCAGGGCCAAATAAACGGTTTTTGCCACATCCTCTACCATAACGGCTGTTTTTAAGGCTGCCTCAGGGGAGGAGCCAATGGTAAACACTCCGTGGTTTTTCATCAAAATGGCAGGAGAGTCCCCAATGGACCTTATTATCTCCTTTCCTATTTCCTCCTCACCGATTCTGGCATATTCCCCTACGGGGATGGGGCCGCCGAACTCATCAGCCATAGCGGTGAGGTATACAGGAATAGGCTCTCCTAAAGCAGCGAAACTGGTGGCATAATTTGAATGGGTATGGACAATGCCGTAAACATCACTTCGATGTCGATATACGTAAAGATGGGTAAGGGTGTCAACCGAAGGCTTTAGCTTTCCCTCGATCACTTTTCCCTTTAAGTCAACCACCACCATATCGGATGGCCTTAAGTCCTCATATCTTACCCCGCTGGGCTTGATCACTACATAGCCTGTCTTTCGGTCTCTTCCACTGACATTTCCGCTGGTCATCTTGACCAATTTATTTTTAGGAAGCTCCAGGTTCATTCTCCAAACTCTCTCTCGTAGTTCCTCCAGCATTTTCTTACCCCTTGCTCGCTTTCTTTATCTCCTTAAGCTTTTTCATTACCTCATTTTCCCCTCGTCCAAAGTAATCATGCAGTCTTTCGTACTCAGCGTAAATCTTTTGATACAAGAGGTGATTCTTTTCATTGGGTATAAAACGCTCTTCCTTGAGATGGGCCATTTTCTTTGCCGCCTCTATTATGTTGTCGTAACCTCCGTTTTCTTTCCCTGCGGCTACTGCCCCAAACATAGCTGAACCCAAGGCAGGGGTCTGAGAGGAGGCGGCTATCCTTATCTCCCTTCCCGTGACATCCGCGTAAATCTGCATAAGGAGCTTGTTTCTCTCTGGCAATCCTCCACAGGCATAAAGCTCCCTTATCTTCACCCCGTTTTCCTCAAAGGTATTGATGATCTTGTAGGTTCCGAAGGCGGTTGCCTCGATCAAGGCGCGGTATATCTCCTCAGGTTTTGTCTCCAGGGTGGCCCCCAATAAAAGGCCGCTGAGGTCGGCATCCACCAACACCGAACGGTTGCCATTCCACCAATCGAGGGCAAGGAGTCCACTTTCTCCTACCTTCAAGTGAGAGGCTCTCTCCTCCAGGACGTGATGAATGTCGATGTTTCTTTTATTTGCCTCCTCAAAATACTCCCCTGGAACGCAATTCTTTACAAACCAGGCGAAGATATCCCCCACAGCTGACTGGCCAGCCTCATATCCGTAATATCCGGGAAGAATTCCCTCCTTCACTATTCCACATATCCCTGGAATTAAACGCAGTTCTTTGTCCACCATCATATGACAGATGGAGGTTCCCATTATCATAACCATTTTGCCCGGTTCAGTCACCGTAGCCGCAGGGACAGAGACATGAGCATCTACATTTCCCACCGCTACAGGAATTCCCCTTTTTAGCCTGGTAAGACAGGCCATTCTGGTGGTTAATCCTCCTGCCTTTTCCCCTAAGAAGTAGATATCCTTAGACATTTTTTCATCTACCACATTCTCAAAGCGAGGATCTAAAGCTCGAAAGAAATCCTTGGAGGGAAACCCCCTCTCCGGGTCCCATAAAGCCTTATAGCCTGCTGTACAGGAATTTCGCCTCTCTTTTCCCGTAAGCTGAAGAACTATCCAGTCCGCCCCCTCTATTAATCTATCCGCTGCCTGGTAAATCTTGGGCGCCTCGTTTAGTATCTGCAGAGCCTTGGAGAAGAACCATTCCGAGGAATACTTACCTCCGTAGCGAGATAGAAAGTCCTCCTTTCTTTCTCGAGCGACCTCGTTTATCCTGTCCGCCTCTGGCTGAGCAGCATGATGCTTCCAGAGCTTAACCCATGAATGGGGATTATCTCGGTATTCATCCAGCATACACAAAGGAGTTCCCTCCTTATCGATGGGAAGCATCGTGCAGGAGGTAAAATCTATCCCTATTCCGATTATATCCTCTTCTCTCACCCCACTTTTATTTAAAAGCTCAGGGATTGTTTCCTTTAGAGCCTCAATATAATCAGCTGGATTCTGTAAGGCCCAGTCCGGCTCAAGCTTTATATCTGTGCCCGGGAGAAATTCATCTATCACCCCATCCCTGTAAGTGTATACGGAGGTAGCTACCTCTTCTCCATTCTCCACCCTTACCAAAATTGCCCTCGCCGATTCCGTTCCAAAATCAATGCCGATGGAGTATTTGGACATTTCCTCCTCCCCTTTTTCAACACTTTAAATAAACTTTCTTTCCTGATTTAGCTGATTTGTAAATGGCCCAGATTATCCAAGAGGTCTTCAAGGCCTCCTCGCCATCAACCCGGGGCTCTCTATCCTCCAGAACATCCTCCACGAACTCCTTAATTTGACGAGGATGGCTTTTTCCATAACCTCTATTTGGTATCGAGCCAATTTGAAGATCGCCTCCGAGGATTTTTCCCTCTTCGGGAACATCTGGGAAATTCCAGTAAACGATATGGTTATCCTGGATGATCGCTGAGCCCTTTTCTCCATGGATCTCTAAGCGAGTGGAAAAACCAATTGGGACAGAATTTGTCGAAGAAACCACTCCTAAGGCTCCGCTTTCAAACTCCAGGGTAGCTGTAGCCGTATCCTCCACCTCGATGTTATGTGTCAAGGTTACCATATGAGCGGAGACCGATTTTACCGGACCCATTATCCAACGTAAAAGGTCGATGATGTGATAGGCCTGTGTGTTCAGGGTTCCTCCTCCCTCTGTCTCCCACCTACCCCTCCATTCATCGTGATCATAATAGGATTGGTCTTTATGATTCTTCACATCAGCACAGCCTAAAACTAATCTACCAAATCTATTCTCCTGATAAGCCTTGTATAACTTCTGCGAGGCATCGTTGTATCTATTTTGAGATATCACGGCCAATTTTACATTTTGCCTTCGGCACTCCTCGATCATTTCTTTCGCCTCTTCCTCATCTATGGCTATGGGCTTCTCGCACAAAATATGTTTTTTTCTCCTTGCTGCATCGATAGTGGCCCTTGAATGAAGATGATGGGGAAGGCATATGGATACAAGATCAACATCCTTCCTCTCCAATAAAGCCCTGTAATCAGTGTACCAGGCTTTAGCTCCAAACCTCTTCGCTCCTTTCCGTGCCCTTTCCTCAATTACATCAGCCACTGCCACCAGTTCAACCTCTGGCAGCTCCTTCACCGCCTGAGCGTGAAGGGGAAATACTCTTCCGCATCCGATTATCCCATAGCCTAATTTCCACATATTCTTCTTTTTGAATTTCACTGCAAAGGTATTTTAACAAATATTTGAGAAGTAGGCAAGATAATTGACAGGGGGCAATGTTTCACGTTTTCCCCTGAATATCGACCACGCTAATCTCTTTTTACAAATAGAAGGGGATACACTATGTCACTCGTACAACAAGGAAGCCAAACGGCGAGAAATAAAAATAAGAAGACAAAGGGAAACATCCAGCCTGCTATGGTTACCTGGTATTGCGTAATATTGAACAGTGATGCCCATGTGCTCAACAACACGTGCCCGGTATGGGGAAACTTGGTTGTAGGTCTTCCATAGCCGACTATAATGCCAATGAATGCCAATGGATTTATCCACCATTTCGCGATAAATGGAATGATGAATGGAATTTTAATTCCAAGCAGATGTGCTCCTATGTAGGGAATTATTGCATCGCTTATTGTGGCTATGCCGATCGATCCCGTATACCCAATCAAAATCGTCATCCAGAGCTTACCACGGGTATGCAATTTGTACATTGCTGTAGTTACTAAGGCACTTAATACGACATGAAGTGGATGAAAGATGTAAAAAGCAGTATATGAAATTTTGGGAGGAACATTATAAAGGAGGATTATGCTCATAATGGCGATTCCTGTAGCGGCCCCCAAGCTGGTAAATGGAGCGTGCCTTCTAAGCTCTTTGGCTATTTGCGCGATCATTTTTTAACTCCTTTGCTCATCTTGCTTGCATTTTGAACATAATCCTTCTATCTGCATAAAATGCGAGATTATCCTGCAACCCAACTTCTCCTCGATATCCCTGGCTATGTCCTCGAAATTGCAAAACTCCACCTCGCTCACCCGACCGCACCTCTGGCAGACAAAATGATGATGTGCTCTTTTCTTGCCCAGATGACAGATGGCATAATAAAGTCGCTGATCGGGCCGATTTATCCTCACGAGAATCCCGATATTCTCCAACTCTCTTAAATTGCGATAAATGGTGGGGAAACCTAAATGACCGAACCTTTTCTTGAGAGCTAACCACACCTCTTCAGGAGTGAAATACCTCTCGTTTTTCAAAAAGAACATAATAATCGCCTTTCGTTTGGGCGTAACTTTAAGATCAGCCTCTCTTAACATTTTTATGTAGCATGTATTCTCCATCAATAAACCTCCACCTAACTAAATAGAAATTATTTTCATTTATATTGTATAACTTTTCCTTAAAACGTCAAGGGAGTTTTGCCAAATTTTAGGAGCGCTTGATTAAAAGGAGAAAATAAGGTATTCTTTTATGAAGAATAAATTTTTAGAATATGGGTTGGAGAAAAGAGGTGGATTAACGATGTATGATGAGATTATCACTTAGCTAAAGCCTTCAGTCTCTTAAGTGCCTCTTTTGAGTTTAAGATGCTTATCCCTCTAAATTTTCTTAAGCTTAGAAGGTGATGGTCACCTGAGATGATGAAGTCTGCCTTGCCAGCCAGAGCACATTCCAGGAATTTATTATCCTCTGGGTCGTCTTTTATAATCCTTACCTTTTCCTCAGGAGAGACCTTCTTTGCCTGTCTTTCTAACAAAGTCAAGAACTCGTCCACGGGGCGGTTGGCTAAACGAGACAAAGGTTTTCGGGTAAGGATCTCCTTTAGTTCCCTTAAGACAGGATGAGTTATCAGGAGGGTGAATTTATTCTGAAGGAATAACTCTATAATGAAGTTAGAGGAGGATTTTGAGCCCAATAATCCGGAGACGAAGATGTTGGTATCTATGACTACTTTTTGCATTCATTTTCCACCTTATAAAGTTCCCACCGCACCTTTCCTTCCCTGATCAAATTTTTTATCTTTTTCTCCCGAGGGGATAGCTTGCTTTTCTTGCTTTTCACTTCCACCAAGACGATTTCTCGAGGGCTATCCTTGGCCAATCCAGGAAAGACGACAAGGTCAATGGGGCTTCCGATGAAGCGCACATCAGTTGGATCGTAGGCGAAGTCGGGTAGATAAGGGGCTAATTGCTCCCCAAATTTTCCCTCCAAGGTAGCTCTGCTTCTTTTGACGGCGTCGAGCCTGATTTCCTTTTCCTTCTCCTGTATCCATTTGTCCAATTTTGTTCGGTAGGTCTTTGCGGTTAGCTTTCCTCCTAAGTAAATTCCAATGGCCAAGGAGGCGAAAATACTCACTAAGAGGAATATGATGTAATAATCCATTTTTAGCTCCGCTTCTTCAGTTTTCATTTAACCATATTGATCTTTCCCCCAAAAGATCTTCCACTTCGGAAATTAAGGCATCGGAAAAGTCCACTTTGATCGATTTTGATTTAACTATCACCTTTTTCCCCTTGGGATCCGTCAAATGTAAATAAACGGTATGTTTTCCCTTATGAGAAGAGAGGATTTCCCTTAGTCTTTTTAGGGTCTCCTCCTTTGATTTTCCCTCTCTTATTTTAATATGAAGATTGTGACTTACATCCTTAACCTTAGAGAAGGGGGTTATCTTTTCAGCGATCACCTTGGGTGATTGAGCGGCCGTATCCAGTCTGCCTTTAACCAGGACAACCTCGTCTTTCCTTAAATAAGAAGAGCATTCCTCGTAAAGACTGGAGAAGGCGATCACCTCAATTTCCGACTCCAGGTCCTCCAAGGTGAAAAAGGCCATTCCCTTTCCCTTTCTATCCCTTTTTAAGGTGAAATTACTTATTATCCCTATAATTCTTACATTATTGTTATCCCTCATCTCCTTTAAATCCCGAATGGAATTAGTGGTATAATGGGCGATGGTATATCTATATTTTTCCAGAGGATGACCACTGACATAAAGGCCTAAAAGTTCTTTCTCCCAGGATAATTTTCTTTCCCGAGAAGCTTCCAATATCTGAGGAAATTTTTCGGCAGTAGATGCCTCCTCTCTCCTTCCCAGTGTCTCCAGGAAGGAAAGCTGCCCTCTTTCTCTGTCCCGTTGAATTTGAGAGGCCTCCTCGATTGCCTTATCTATCGCAGCTAAATTCTGAGAGCGATACCCTGGCAGGGAGTCAAATGCCCCACATTTAATTAAGCTCTCCATCACCCGCTTATTTACCGCTCTTAGGTCAACACGTCGGCAGAAGTCAAAAATGGAGGTAAATCTGCCTCCCTCTTTTCTGGCCTTGAGGATGGAGGAAATAGCCGCCTCCCCTACATTCTTTATCGCTGCAAGCCCAAAGCGTATCTTTCCTCCTGTTACAGTGAAAGTGGAGGAGGACTCGTTTATATCCGGGGGAAGCACCTCTATTCCCATTCTTCTGCATTCGTTGATGTAAAGGGCGAGTTTATCCGTGTTTTCCCTCTCTGAGGTGAGCAAGGCTGCCATAAACTCTACGGGATAGTTAGCCTTAAGATAAGCTGTTTGATAAGAGATGAGGGCATATCCAGCTGAATGTGATTTATTAAAGCCGTATCCGGCAAAGTGAGCCATCAACTCGAAAATTCTCTTTGCTGTGGATGACTCAACTCCTTGGTTGATTGCCCCCTGGATGAATTTCTCCCTCTGCTCTTCCATTAGCTTTGGGTTCTTCTTGCCCATAGCTCTTCTTAATATATCAGCTTCTCCCAGGGTAAAGCCGGCTAAGACGTTGGCAATGCGCATTACCTGTTCTTGATAAAGGATCACTCCATAGGTTTCCTTCAGGATGGGCTCAAGCTTGGGATGAAGGTATTCAACCTTGCTTTGGCCATGTTTTCTCCTGATGAAATCGTCCACCATTCGACTATGTAGAGGCCCTGGCCTGTATAAGGCTAAAAGGGCGATGATGTCCTCAAATTTTTCCGGGTGCAGTTTCTTAATTAGATCCTGCATTCCCCTGCTTTCCACCTGAAAGACCCCCAGGGTCTCCCCCCGGGATAAAAGCTCGTAAGTTTTCTTATCATCCAGGGGGATTTTATCTAAGTCAATTTCCTCCCTTCCCTGTTCTTTGATCATTTTCAAGGTGCTGTGAATCAGATTTAGCGTTTTAAGACCAAGAAAGTCCATCTTAAGAAGGCCAATGGCCTCTAAGGAACGCATCTCATATTGAGTGGTTATCTCATTTTTGTTGGTTCGATATAGGGGGGTGTAACGGGTGAGCTTATCCGGTGCGATTACTATTCCCGCAGCATGGGTTGAAGCATGGCGGGTCAGCCCCTCAATTCTTTGAGCAATCTCAAAAAGGGTTTTTACCTTTTTATCCTGAGATATAAGCTCCTTTAACTGCGGGCTTCCCTCTACGGCTACCTTTAATTCCGTGTTAAAGGGAATGAGCTTGGCAATTCTATCCACCTTGCCGTAGGGTATACCCAAGACTCTTCCCACATCTCGGACTGCCGCCCTTGCCGCCATAGTTCCGAAAGTGATAATTTGAGCTACGTTATCCCTTCCGTATTTTTCCTTTACGTATTCGATTACCTCACCCCTCCTATCGTCCTGAATATCTATATCTATATCGGGCATAGCTCTTCTCTCCGGGTTTAGAAAGCGCTCAAAAATAAGGCCGTAAGTGAGGGGATCGATATTGGTAATTCCCAGAAGATAGGCAACAAGACTTCCAGCTACAGAGCCTCTCCCAGGGCCTACTAGGATTCCTTTCTTCTTAGCGTGGCGAATGAAGTCCCACACGATGAGAAAATATCCGGTATATCCTGCCTGTGAGATTACCTTTAATTCATCATCCAGCCTTTGTCTTATCTCATTGGAAACTTCGGGATAACGTTGAGAGAGCCCTTCCTCGCAAAGTTTCCTTAAATAGCCATCCAGATCATAATCAGATGGGATTTTGTAAAGAGGAAGATAGATTTTTCCCAGCTCCAACTCTAAGCTGCACTTATCAGCGATGACCTTCGTGTTGGAAAGAGCTTCAGGATATTGAGAGAATATTTCCTCCATCTCCTTAGGGGAACGAAAGTAAAATTTTGTTGAGGAGAATCGCAGGCGCTGGGCATCCTCCAATGTTTTTCCCGTTTGGATGCAAAGGAGGACATCGTGAGCCTTGGCATCTTCCTCATAAAGATAATGGACATCATTGGTGGCTACTATGGGTATGGAAAGTTTTTGAGATAAATCCACGAGGGCCTGATTGATCTGATCTTGTCCCTGTATGTCCTCGTCCTGAATTTCCAGGTAAAAGTCATCTTTATATATCTCCCGATAAAATAAGGCTACCTTCTTTGCCTTTTCAAACTTACCTTGTTGAAGTAGAGATGGAATCTCACCCTTGAGGCACCCGGAGAGGGCTATCAATCCGTCTTTTTTTTGGGAGAGGATGTCCTTGTCCACACGTGGGTTGTAATAAAATCCCTCCATGAAACCAGCTGTTACAAGCTCCATCAGGTTTTGATAACCTTGTTTATTCTTAACCAAAAGGGTCAAATGATAAGAGGTCTCCTCTCCTCTCGTCTTTCTTTTCTTAAAGCGAGATTCAGGGGCTACGTAGACCTCACAGCCGATGATTGGCTTTATTCCCCTCTTTTTGGCAGTTTGATAGAAATCTATTGCCCCGAAGAGGTTCCCATGGTCGGTCAAGGCTAAGGCAGACATATTGAATTTATAAGCCTGGTTGACCAATTGAGAAATAGAACAGGCTCCATCTAAAAGGCTGTAATCACTATGGGTATGAAGGTGGACAAAATCGGCCACTGTTTTCTCCTCTTATTTTTATCCAAAAATAATCTTACAGGAAATTTGCCCCTTGTCAATTTAATTTTGTGAAGAAACTATAACTTCCCCTTCCATCAAGGGAGAGATTTGTAGGGGCAAAGCTTGTCTTTGCTTGTAGTGGTCAAGCTTGCTTGACCTAAGTTTACGTTTGACATATTTTAAAAAAAATATACAATAAAGTGACAAAAAACTAAACAAACACAAATTTTTCTTAGAGCTTGAGAGGAGGCAGATGGAGTTTGCTAAGCTCTTAGAGAGATTGGATGAGAAGCTCAAGGGAATCGCCGACAGAATTACAAGCAATAAAACAGACCAGGATGATTTGATGCAGGAGATGCGAATATATCTATGGGAAAAAAGAGAGGAATTTAAGGGTAAAACGGAATCTTATATCTTAAGAGCCTGCTACTTTCAGGCTGCACATTGCTACAACAGGGGAAAGAGCATTGATAGCAAGCCAAGGAAGAATGTGGTTATACTGAGCCTGGAGGATATGAAGACTTTTAACTATAATGGTCGAGCTTGCTCGGCTCTTAATGGTTATTCAGTACTGGAGGAAGCAAGAGACATATTAATAGCTGAGCAGATAAAGGAGTCAATAAGAGGCCAGTTAAACCCAAAGTTAAGGAGGACCTTTGATCTGCTAATGGAGGGTTATAGCCTTCACGAGATCGCCCAAAGTTTAAACCTGACATATGAGGCGGTAAGATTACGGGTAAAGAAGATAAGGGAGTTGGCCAGAGTGTATTTGGAGGAAAATTTGGTTTTTTGGTAACTTTTTTGTTTTTATATATGGAGGAAAGTAAAAATGTTGGAGGCGGAAAGGCATCAAACCATTATTAAGGAAATCAAGGAAAACGGAGTTGTGCGGGTCTCCGATTTAAGCAGGTTATTTGATGTTTCTCAGAACACAATTAGACGTGATCTACAGAAATTGGAAGAGGAGGGATTAATAAGAAGAACCCATGGGGGAGCCATCCTTAAGGATTTTTATGATGATGTCAGTCCTCCCTTCACCATTCGGGAAACTAAGTTCAAAGATGAAAAACAGCGTATTGGGCAAAAAGCCGCTGAGTTTATCCAAGAGGGGGAAACAATTATTTTGGATGCAGGGACCACTGTCGCGCAGGTTGCCAAGAATATCAACAATAAGCGGGATTTAACGGTGATAACCAATGCAGTAAATGTAGCCTTAGAGTTATCTCACCATCGGGGAATTGTGACTATCTTAACAGGGGGAATTATTATGGAGACGATTAATTGTCTGGTGGGCTACCCTGCTGAGGAATTTTTAAGCAAAGTCCATGTGGATAAGGCATTTTTAGCTGCTGGAGGCGTAACCGTAAAGGAAGGCTTAACAAACCCCAATCCCTTTGAAGTCCCAGCTAAAAAAGCAATGATAAAGGCTGCCGAGGAGGTAATCTTATTGGTAGCGCATAACAAGATAGGCAATATAGCCTTAGCCCCAATTGCCCCAATAGAAGCTGTGCATAAGATAATTACAGATAATGGAATCCCTCGAGAAGAAATGGAGT
>CAYSEE010000010.1:0-10946 GCA_964429955.1 uncultured Clostridia bacterium
AATGGACACCTCCACGGTGTTAGCCGGAGCTAAGGAAGTGGAGGCACATCTTCTTCGAGAAATAGAGAGACAAGGGCTTTCTGATGAGGTCAAGGTTTTGGAGACGGGAAGCCTGGGCATTACCAATCAAGGAGTAGTCCTCCTGGTATATCCGGAGGGATGTTATTACGTGAATGTAAAGATAGAGGATGTTCCTGAAATTGTAGAGGAGCACCTTTTAAAGGGAAGGATGGTGCAAAGGCTTCTCTTTAAAGAGAAAATTAAGAGAGGCCCAGCTGCCATTGTCCTTCGGGAAAGTCCTTTGGATATTAGAAGACAATCAAGGGTTGTGCTTCAGAATTGTGGGGTAATTAATCCTGAGGATATAGATGAGTATATTGGCCGTGGGGGATATGAGGCTCTGGAGAAAGCTCTTTTTCAAATGAAGCCTCAGGAAGTGATCAAGGAGGTGAAGAAATCTGGACTCGTAGGCAGAGGTGGAGCGGGGTTTCCCACCGGAGTTAAGTGGGATATCTCGGCTAAGACGACCTCTAAGGAAAAGTATATAATTTGCAATGCTGATGAGGGTGAGCCGGGGACATTTAAGGATAGGGTCATTATGGAGGGAGACCCACACAGGGTTATCGAGGGAATGGTGTTAGCTGGATATGCCGTAGGAGCGGACAAAGGCTTTATTTATATTAGGGGAGAGTATGCTCTTTCCATTCAAAGGATGAAAAAAGCTATTGAACAAGCTTATAAATATAACCTTTTGGGGAGCAATATTTTAGAGACGGATTTTTCCTTCGATATCGAAATGAGAAAGGGAGGGGGGGCTTATATTTGCGGAGAGGAGACAGCTTTAATTGAGTCCTTGGAGGGGAAGAGGGGAGAACCCAGGGATAAACCCCCCTATCCGGGAACTTATGGCCTATGGGGCAAACCCACAGTGGTCAATAATGTGGAGACTCTGGCAAATGTTCCCTCCATCATCCTCAAGGGAGCAGATTGGTTCCGCTCCCTGGGAACCAGGGATACTCCTGGGACCAAGCTCTACACCATACTCGGCCACGTGATGAATCAGGGGGTAATTGAGGTGGAGACAGGTATTACCTTAAGGGAGATTGTCTTTGATTACGGAGGTGGGATGAGGAATAATGGGGAATTTAAGGCAGCCCTTGTGGGCGGAGCAGCGGGCTGCTTTTTGGGCAGGGATATGTTGGATGTCAAGATGGATTACGCGACCCTTAAGTCCTACAAGGCCGTCCTTGGCTCCGGGGCTATTTTGGTGATGGATAACTCAGCCTGCATCGTGGATATGCTTAAGTGTATACTTGGCTTCTTCAGACACGAGTCCTGCGGGAAATGTGCTCCCTGCAGAATTGGAACGGACAAGCTTTACAGGATGGTCAGCGAGATATCCACTGGAATGGGCACGAAAGATCACCCAAAGTTAATGCTGGAGTTAGTTCAAATGATGAATAAAGCCTCCTTTTGTCCCTTGGGGCAATCGGTATTTCTTCCTCTATCAAGTGCTTTTAAGTACTTTGAGGATGAAATAATGGAGCATATCTTAAATAGAAGATGCCCTGTAGGGGTGTGCAACGTGAGGTGAGATGTGAAACGTAAGACGTGAAAATCGTAGTGCAGACCTTCAGGTTTGCTCCGTAGAGGAAAACTTCAAGAAAAAAGGGGAAAAAGATAGCTGAGATGGTCAATCTAACTATTGATGGAAGACCAATTAAGGCGAAAAAGGGCTCTACAATCTTAGAGGCGGCTCTAAATAATGGAATTGAAATTCCCCATCTGTGTTATAAAAAGGGTTTAAGCATTGCCGGAGTTTGTCGGCTCTGTTTGGTGAAGATCAAAGGTAGGCCCGGGATGGTGACTTCCTGCACGACGAAAGTAGCCGAGGGAATGGAAGTTATCGCCTTTGACGAGGAGATAAATGAGGCGCGCAGGTTAATTGTGGAGTTAATTTTATCAGAACACAGGCATGATTGCTTGGTCTGCGAAAGCAATGGCCAATGTGAGCTACAGGATTTGGCCTACAGCTTAGGCATTGACAGGATACGTTTTCCTGTTGAGGAGCCAAATGAGCTGATTGATGATTCCAGTAAGGTGGTTTTAAGGGACCCTAACAAGTGCATTCTTTGTGGAAGATGTGTTCGTGCCTGTGCTGAGCTTGTCGTCCAGGATGTGCTGAAATTTGCCGATCGAGGTAGCAGGATGTTCGTCATCGTGGGATTGAACCAATCATTGGGCGATACCGACTGTGTATCCTGTGGAGCGTGTATCCAAGCCTGTCCTACCGGTGCGTTAACTGAGAAATTAGCTCGCTTTCAGGGTAGAAGCTGGGAATTTCGAAAAGTGCGAACGACCTGTCCCTATTGTGGGGTTGGATGTCAGATAGAGCTAAATATCAAAGATAATAAGATCATAAAAGTTTATGGTGTTGAGGAGGGTCCTGAAAACAAGGGACATCTTTGCGTCAAGGGACGTTTTGGATTTGATTTTGTCCATCACAAGGACCGTCTCACCACTCCCTTGATTAAGCGCAATGGAAAGTTTGAGGAGGCAAGCTGGGATGAGGCGCTGGATCTGATTGCGACCAAGTTCAACTGGTTAAAGAATAAATACGGCCCCGATTCCTTAGCCGGACTTTCCTCGGCCAAGTGCACCAACGAGGAAAATTATCTGTTTCAAAAGCTGGTTCGAGTCTGTTTCGAAACAAATAATGTTGATCACTGTGCTCGTCTTTGTCACGCTTCCACTGTAGCCGGGCTTTCTCGTGCCTTTGGAAGTGGAGCGATGACCAACTCCATCGGGGAATTTGA
This sequence comes from uncultured Clostridia bacterium, assembly GCA_964429955.1. Taxonomy (GTDB): domain Bacteria; phylum Aerophobota; class Aerophobia; order Aerophobales; family B47-G16; genus CAYSEE01. The sequence continues at coordinate 2,817 of CAYSEE010000010.1, forward strand.
AAAATCAGATGTCATCTTGATAACCGGCTCCAACACTACGGAAAATCATCCCGTAATTGGCAATTTGCTGAAGTATGTGGCAAAATACAACGGTGTAAAGCTGATTGTGGTTGATCCAAGGGAAATTGAACTGACGAAATACGCTGCAATATGGTTAAGACAAAGGGGTGGAACGGATGTTGTCTGGATCAATGGTTTGATGAACGTGATTATTCAGGAAGGTCTTTACGATAAGGAATTTGTAAAAAGTCGCACGGAGAATTTCGAAGAGTTTAAAAGGGTCGTCTTGAAATATACCCCTGAAAAAGTAGAGAAGATCACCGGCATCCCCAAGGAGAAGTTGATCGAGGCGGCGAGGATGTACGCGAGGGCGGAAAGGGGTTCAATTATCTTTGCTATGGGGATAACCCAACACATCACAGGGACGGACAATGTGCTATCCTTGGCTAATTTAGCTATGCTCTGCGGGAACGTCGGAAAAGAGGGAACAGGGGTTAATCCCTTGCGTGGTCAAAACAACGTCCAGGGAGCCTGCGATTTAGGAGCGTTGCCCAATTTCTACTCTGGTTACCAGAGGGTGAGCGATTCAAAAGCAAGGGAAAAGTTTGAGAAAGCCTGGGGGGTGAAGCTTTCTTCCAAAGAGGGATTAACCGTGGTAGAGATGGTGGATGCAGCCAGCGAGGGCAAGATCAAGGGCCTTTACATAATGGGTGAAAATCCAATGCTCAGCGACCCCAATATTAACCACGTAAAGGAGGGTTTGGAAAACCTTGAGTTTTTAGTGGTTCAGGACATCTTTCTTACCGAGACGGCTAAAATGGCCGATGTGGTCCTGCCAGGGGTCTCCTTTGCTGAGAAGGAGGGAACCTTTACCAATACCGAGAGAAGAATTCAACGTGTGCGCAAGGCCATCCCTGAGGTTGGAGATAGCAAAGAGGATTGGAGGATCATATGCGAGGTAAGCAGGAAGATGGGTTATCCTATGAATTATAGCTCACCCTCAGAGATAATGGACGAGATTGCCTCCTTAACGCCCATTTATGGTGGAGTTCATTATGATAGATTGGAGGGAGAGGGTCTACAGTGGCCCTGTCCTGATGAAAATCATCCTGGCACACCTTACTTGCATAAGGATAGGTTTAGCCGTCCAAATGGAAAGGGACACTTCACCCCGGTTGACTACGCTCCCCCGGCAGAGCTTCCGGATGAGGAATATCCCTTCCTTCTCACCACTGGTAGAGTGCTTTATCATTTTCATACGGGGTCTTTATCTCGGAGATCAAGACCCTTAAGCGAGATCTTTCCGGAGGGATTTTTGGAAATTAACCCTGTGGATGCGAAGAGGTTAGGAGTTGAGGATAATGATTGGGTGAAGGTGAGCTCGCGAAGGGGTGAAGTCAAGACAAGGGTAAGAATCACCGAGCGAGTAGACAGGGGGGTGGTTTTTATGAACTTCCACTTTGCCGAATCAGCGGTAAATCTTCTAACCAACGATGCCCTGGATCCTGTAGCCAAGATTCCCGAATATAAGGTATCAGCGGTTAAAATAATGAAAGTATAGAGAACGTAAGACAGGTTCGAGGTTCAAGGTTCGAGGTTAAAAGCAAAAATAAAAGTAGTGCAGACCTTCAGGTCTGCATAATTTGGCAAGTCTAAAGACTTGCGCTACGTTTCATCAGGCCTAAAGGCCTGAGCTACATTTGATGGTAAAGACAAAGGAAGAGGGTATGGTGGTGCAGACGAGTTTAGTTGATTATACCAAGTTCAGGTTAAAGAGTGAGAAGGAGATCAAGGAGATCTTCGCCGGGGTAGATCGGATATTTATCCTTTTTTGCCGTAAATGCTATAAAAAATTTGAGGAGGAAAACGAAGAAGAGTATGATAGGATGTTGGAGATCTTAGGAGAAGATTCCAAAAAAATCGTCGGTCATAAGGGGATCGATTTTCTATGTAATAACTTTTTGTCAAAAAAGAAAATTCTAAGCTTAGATCTTTCCTCTTCTGATAGCGTGGGAGTGATATCCTGTGGGATCGGGGTCCAATTTGTCGCCCAGCTTTTAGAAGAAAATCCCGTCTTTGCCTTAGCTGATTCGGTTGCCCAGAACGGAAACTCCACAAGTGAGGTCGGCTATCATGGCACATCCTTAGAAAAGGAAAGATGTGCTGGCTGTGACCAGTGTTATTTAAACTTAACCGGGGGGATTTGTCCAGTAATCAATTGTGCTAAGGGTCTCTTGAACGGCCCCTGTGGGGGGGCAAAGAATGGAAAGTGCGAGGTGAATCCAAACGTTGATTGCGTCTGGGAGAAAATTTACGAGAGGCTCAAAAAACAGGAAAGAAAACTTACCTTGGAATCCATCCAGATAAGGGATTACTCTAAGCCATCCTTAAAGCTTAAAGCCGATTTATCCCTTAAAAATCGAATCTTAAGAGGGGAGGGCTTTTATGGAGGTCTGCATCCCTTGGAGAAAAAGGAAATTACAAGAGATAAAAAAATAGTGGATTTCCCGGAGCCAGAGGTAGCGGTTATTTTCCTCTCCCAACATACAGGAAGAAGGGCTAAGCCCATAGTAAAGGTAGGTGATAAGATAAAGATTGGGCAGAAAATTGGAGAAGCGGAGGGCTTTATCTCCTCCCCCGTTCATTCCAGCATAAGCGGGAAGGTAATCTCCATAGAGGACAGGATTCATCCCGTATCTGGAAAAGAGGGTTTAGCTGTCGTGATAGAAAATGACGGAAAGGCCTGCTTAGATCCCTCAGTTCAGCCCTGTGAGGATTTTGAAAAACTGTCAAAGAAGGCTTTATTGGAGATAATAAGGGATAAGGGGATTGTCGGCCTTGGGGGGGCAATGTTCCCGACATATGTGAAACTCAATCCTCCTAAGGAGATAGATACCTTGATCATAAACGGCTGCGAGTGTGAGCCTTATTTAAGCGGTGATGATAGAATTATGATTGAACATCCGGGAGAGATTTTTACCGGGATAAGGATAGTGCAAAGGATTTTAGAGATGGAGAAAGTCCTCGTAGGGATTGAGGATAATAAACCCGAGGCCATAAAAAGCTTAGCTAATTCCTTAGATAAATCCTCATGGGTGGAGATAGTTACCTTGAAGACAAAATATCCTCAAGGAGCGGAGAAAACCTTAATTAAGAGGATTTTAGGAAGGGAGGTTCCTGAAGGAGGGCTTCCGCTGGATGTGGGTGTGGTGGTGTTGAATGTGAGCACGATTTTTGCTATTTACCAGGCAGTGGTAAAGGGTATTCCCTTAGTCCAAAGGGTTGTCACCGTCTCCGGGGAGAAGTTAAAAAGATCAGGAAATTACCTCATCAAGGTAGGCACGCCATTTAAGGACATTGTTCGACATTGTCTTGGCAGGGTAGGAGAGAAGTTTTTCAGGGAATATGATTTAAAGATGGGCGGTCCGATGATGGGTATTTCTCAGAAAAGTTTAGATTCAGCTATCATCAAGGGAACGACGGGGCTTCTCATCCTGAAAAGGTATCCTGTGGAGCTATCCGTGGAGAGGGATTGTATAAGATGTGGAAGGTGTGTAGAAGCCTGTCCTATGGAGCTTTATCCCCTTTATTATGCTTTTTACGGGAAAAAGGGGGAATTGAAGAAGGCAGTGGAATACAAGGTGGAAAACTGTATAGAGTGTGGGTGTTGTGAGTACATCTGTTCCTCAAAAATTTCCCTCCTGAGCTTCATTAAAAAGGAGAAAGAGTATGCTCGTAGTTCAATTAAAGCCTGAAGAGGAAATATTACCGAGAATTTCTGGGAAGAGAATCTTCGTCTTTGAGTGTATTGGCTGTCAGGAGGTTTACTTCCCGAGAGAAGAGGTCGAAGAATTTATAGAAGGCTTAAAGAACGAAATTACGGGAAGGGCAGTCCTCGATTATCTGTGTAATAGGGATTTTGTCAGAGAATACATTAAGGCATATTCAAACGAGGTAAAGGAGGCTGAGGCAATTTTGGTATTCTCCTGTGGGGTGGGGGCACAGATTGTCTCCTCTCTCTTAGAGGATAAAGTTGTCTATACTGGCTGTGATACCCTTTACTTGAGCGGGTTCCAGGGGCTTACCATTCAAGAGTTTGATTGCAAGCAGTGTGGTCAGTGCTACTTGAACTATACAGGAGGAATATGCCCTCTTGTGAATTGTGCTAAGGGGCTTTTAAATGGTCCTTGTGGAGGGTCAAAGGATGGAAAGTGTGAGGTGAATCCAGAAGCTGATTGTGCCTGGGAATTGATCTATAAGAGACTCAAAAGATTGGGAAAATTAGATTTATTAAAGGAGACTTTGCCACCAAGGGATTATTCCAGAATGATAGAAAGTGGGAGGTGAGAAAGTAGTGCGGACCTTTAGGTCTGCCTAAATTCATCAAAAAATGTAGTGGCCAAGCTCATCTCGGCTTAGGAAAAAGCAAGCTTGACCACTACGGTGGATAAAGGAGGAGAGATGAGCTTCGCGGAAAAATTAAAGAGCGGAAAATTTGTGGTCACCTCTGAAGTGGGTCCTCTGAAGGGGGTAAACGTGGATGAGAGTCTGAAGGAGGCGGAAATTTTAAGAGGTAAGGTGGACGGATTTAACGTCACCGACCTGCAAAGTTCGGTGATGAGACTTGGTTCACTTGCGGTTTGCCATCTTTTGGCAGAAAAGGGTTTGGAGCCAATCTTTCAGATGACCTGCCGTGATAGAAATAGACTTGCTCTTCAATCGGATCTCTTAAGCGCTTATGTCTTAGGAATAAGGAACGTGCTGATTTTAACAGGGGATCATCCAGTTTTAGGGGACCATCCTGAGGCAAAGCCTGTCTTTGACCTGGATTCGGTAAGCCTTTTAAAGGTAGCCTCTACTTTGATGGAGGGAAGGGATATGAAGGGAAATGAGCTGGATGGAAAACCTGAGTTTTGCCTTGGGGCAGTGGTCAATCCCGGAGCTGATGTAATGGAGCTTCAGCTGATCAAGATGGAGAAGAAAATTGAGGCAGGGGCGAAGTTCTTTCAGACTCAGGCTGTCTATGATTTAGATAGCTTCGAAAAGTTTATGAAGGAAGCGGAAAGGTTTGGTGTTCCAGTCTTGGGAGGAATAGTGCTGTTAAAGTCCGCAGGAATGGCAAGGTATATGAATGAAAAGGTTGCCGGGGTATCTGTCCCGGAGAGATACATCAAGATGATGGCGGGAGCGAAAAAGGGAGAAAGAGCTGAGGTTAGTGTTAAGATTGCCTCTGAGTTGATCAGGGGGATGAAGGATCTCTGCCGGGGAGTTCATATTATGCCACTGGGATGGGGAAAATATGTTCCCAGGGTCCTGAAAGAGGTCGGGTTAGTAAAGAAAGAGTGATGGTGAGGTAAAATGACGGGAATAATTCTTGCAGGTGGTAAAAGTCGGCGGATAGGTAGAGAAAAAGCTCTGCTTCCAATAGGTGAGGGACGGAGTATGATCATAGAGATGGTGGTGGAAAAGCTTAAAGCTATTTTTGACGACGTTCTTATAATTAGTGCCCCTCCTTTTAATTATCAGTTTCTTGGGGTAAAGGTGATAAGGGATATAATTCCCGGAAAGGGACCCTTGGGAGGAATCTATACAGGCCTTCTATCATCCAAAAATGAGTACAACTTTATCTGTGCCTGCGATATGCCCTTTCTAAACACACATTTACTTAAGTTTATGGCTTCCGAGGTAACTGATTGTGATCTCGTCGTGCCCGTCGTCGGAGGCTTTGTTGAGCCCTTACATAGCATCTATTCTAAAAGATGTCTTTCGGCTATAAAATCCCATTTAGAGGTTAATGACTTAAAGGTAAAAAGTTTTTTCTCTGAAGTTAAATGTAAATATCTTTCCGAGAGCTTGATAAAGAGATATGATCCTGATTTACTCTCCTTTCTCAATCTCAATACTCCTAAAATGCTAAAGCTGGCAAGGGAAATGTGGATGAAGTTTTAAAATTCGGGAGGATAGGGGAATTACCCTAAACTTATCCGCTCTGTAATTTTGTTGCCTCCACCGTATTTTTTAAAAGTATGGCAGTGGTTACCGGACCCACTCCTCCAGGAACGGGAGTGATATAAGAGGCTTTCTCTTTGGCCTTCTCAAATTCTACATCTCCCACAATTTTTCCTCCCACTCGATTAATTCCTACATCGATAACGATGGCCCCTTCTTTAACCCACTCTCCCTTTATTAAATTTGCCTTTCCCACAGCGACAATGAGAATTTCAGCTTCCTTTACATAATGAGGGAGTCTTCCTCTTTCTCCTGTGGCAATGTGACAAACACTGGTGGTAACAAATTCCTTTAGGAGGAGGAGAGCGACGGGTTTTCCCACGATATCGCTATGCCCTACCATTACTGCTTCCTTGCCGTAAAGGTTTATTCCTGTGGATTTGATTATTTCCATTACCGCCATTGCTGTGCAGGGGGCAAGAACAGGTCTCCCATAAACCACCAGACCCATATTTGCGGGAGAAACTCCTTCCACATCTTTCAAAGGATTTATCCTCCTTTGAAGGGTGAAGGCATCCAGGTGAGAGGGAAGAGGCATCTGAATGATTATCCCGTTTACCTTCCTATCCTCGTTTAACTCCTCAATAAATTTCTCCAGCTCTTTCGATGAAACATCCTCCTTAAATTGATGGAGCTTATACTCTATTCCTATTTTCTCACAGGATTTTCTCTGGGAGCGGGTGTAAATTTTGGAGCCGGGATTTTCTCCTACCTGAATGGCGACTAAGGAGGGGAAAATTCCCTTATCCTTTAGAAGCTCAATTTCCTGTCTCAGGCGCTCCTTTATGTTATTGGCGATCTTTGCTCCATCTATAATGTTGGCAGACATTTATAACCTCCTTAAAATAATCCTTTTGTCTTTCCTGTCTCTGGATCGATATCGACATCCATAAAAGCTGGTCGGCTGGGTAGACCTGGCATAGTTTGCATATTTCCGCAGATAGGATAGAAAAATCCAGCTCCAACTGATGCTCTGATATCCCTCACGGGAAGCTTGTAATTCCGAGGCACCCCTTTCCAATTAGGATCGTGAGAAAGTGAAAGGTGAGTTTTGGCTACATTGACAGTCATCTTACTGAACCCGAGGTCGGTATAGAGTTTTATCTTTCTGTTAGCCTCAGGAGAATATTCTACTCCATCGGCAAGATAGACTTTCCTGGCAATGGTCTCAATTTTTTCTTTAATGGAAATATCATCGGGAAAGAGAAACTTCATCTTATGAGGCTTTTCCACTGCCTTTATTATCTCCTTAGCTAAGTCCAGTGCTCCGTTTCCTCCTTTCGCCCAGGCCTCTGAGACAGCGACACCGTCAGCTCCCGCTTCTAAGGCCTTCTTTTTCACCATCTCAATTTCTCTCTCGGTATCCGAGCTAAATCTGTTAATAGCTACCACCGCCGGAAGACCGTACATTTTTACAATTTGAATGTTGCGAGCTAAGTTCTCACACCCCCTTTCCACCGCTGGAAGATTCTCCGTCTCAATTGCCTCTTTAACAGCGGATAAGGACATTCCCGGGCGAAGATGAAAGGCTCCACCATGTTCTTTGAGAGCTCTGATAGAGGCCACAATTACAGCACAATCTACCTTTAGTCCGCTCTGGCGGGAGGCTACATCGATTAGTTTGACAAAGCCACAATCGGCTCCAAAGCCACTTTCAGTTACCACATAGTCAGCTAACTTTAAAGCTACCATATTAGCTATGACGGAATTATTACCATGAGCTACATTGGCGAAGGGAAACCCATGGCATATCATAGGATGTCCCTCAGTAGATTGGACAAGATTTGGTTTTAAGGCATCCCGCAGCAGAACAGTCATTGCTCCAGCCACTTTAAGGTCCTCGCAGGTAATGGGCCTATTATCATAGGTATATCCGACAACTGCCCTGCCTATCCTCTTCCTGAGGTCTTTAAGGCCGGTAGCAAGAGCCTGGATAGCCGCTGTTTCGGTAGCTACAGTTATATCAAAGTTAGCCACCCGGGGATATCCATTTCTTCTTCCACCCAATCCTATTACCACCTCTCTTAAAGCGCGGGAGTTTAAATCCTGGCAATAAGTCCAGGTAATGTTTAACGGGTCAATCTTCAGTTTGTTTCCGTGGAGAATGCTGGCGTCTATAGC